>NZ_JAGDWY010000009.1:0-8267 GCF_023256235.1 Desulfurella sp. | reverse complement strand
TAACTACAACATTAATGGCAATATTGGCTGCTTTAGTAGGTTTGAATTCAGAACTTTACGTTACAAAAACAATTTTGAATAAAAATGATGCTGTTTTAACACAAAATAAAGCTTCTGATATGTGGGGCTATTATCAAGCAAAAGTAATTAGAGAAAACATGTATACCATTGCATATGATATTACTAAAAACGAAAAATTCAAAGCTCAATCGCAACGTTATAATAAAGAAAAACAACATATAAAACAAGATGCACAAAAACTTGAACAAAAAGTTGAAGAATTTCAAAAAGAAAGCAATCATAATTTCGAAAAACATCATAGATTTTTGATAGCTCAAATTGTAATACAGCTTAGCATAGCTGTTGCTTCCATTTCAGCTATTACAAGACGAAAAATTTTTTGGTATGTTTCTCTTTTATCATTTACAACAGGTTTGTTAATTTTTTTGGTTGAGGTTTTGTGAAAAAATATTACATAACAGCCTTTATTTTGCTTATTTTTAGTGTAGCATCAATATTTGCATTTGATAGATATATTTGCGTGTTTCTTTGCAATAAGGAAATTTTTTTACCTTTTTTTAGTAAAATCAGCGAAATTGGATCTTTTGAGTGGGTTTTTTTAATCGTTTCTTTGATCGTTTTTTTATCTTTTTGGATTAAGCCTTTAAGACAGTTTGTATTTATAATGTGTGTATCAATAATTCTTGCAGATACCTTGGTTATAGTACTAAAATATATGCTTGGACAGGCAAGGCCAATCATGTATATAAAAGATAATATTTATGGTTTTTATCCGTTTACATTCAGGCATGATTTCGACAGTATGCCTTCTGGACATACGACACTAAATTCAACTTTAGCTTTCAGTATTTATATAAAAAATAAAAAAATTGGCACTTTACTGATTGTTTGGGCAATACTTGTTGGTCTTTCAAGAATGTTTTTGTGTAAGCATTATTTGAGCAATGTGCTTATGAGTTATGCCATATCAATATTTGTAGTTTTAATTTCATATTCTTTAGAAAAAAAACTTCAAAAATAAATTATTTATTGACAAACAATTAACACTGTGATAAATAATATTACAGAACCATAATTTGTAATATTAGGAGGGGGAAGATGAAGCGAGTATGGTTAGTGTGTCTTTTTTTAACAATCCTTTCAAACTACGTTTTTGCCGATGATTCAAAAAAATTAGAAGCTGTAAATGTAAACGCAACACCAATTGTTGAACCCACCAAACAAACAGAACAAACTGTTTTTTCCGGTTTAGAGGTAACAAAACAAGGTATGGATTTAGGCGGAACACAAGCACAAACAAGCGTTTATAATGCGATTAATATATTGCCTGATGTTAGCGTTGAAAATGCAGATTCAAGTGGACTTTATGCAGAAGGCACAAATGTTAGAATTAGAGGTGTAAGAAATTATTTGGGGGCAATGACAGTTGAAGGTATACCAAATTATGGTGGTGCACCTATGGGTCCAAGGGATTATATTTATAACTTGCAAAATTTTAAAGCAATAAAGGTTTACGAATCTGCAGTGCCAGCAAATTTAGGTGTAGGTGTTGGAGATAGAGGTGGTGCAATAGAGCTTGTACCATTGTGGCCACTTAAAACAACACAGTTTAAAATGCAGCAAACTTATGGTACTTATGAATTGTACGAAAATTTTTTCAGGTTTGATTCTGGAAATATCGATAAAACCAATACAAGATTTAGTGTGTCATACTCATACGGTATTGCAAATAAATGGAGAGGTCCTGGTGAGATCGGCCCAAGGAACAATGTAAATTTTATGCTTGATCAACCAATTGGCGATGTGTTTGATGCTAAAGTTTTTTTTAACTACAATTTTGTGAAACAAAACCTTTATAGAGCTTTGAGTTATGCTCAAATTGACGATACAAACCTTGATTATAATAGTTCAAAAACATCTGTTGCTTCAAAAGATATAAACTATTTTGGGTATAATCATGGTGATTTTCAAAATACTGATTTTTTTAGCATTTTAACAATAAAACCAACCAATATTTTTGATGTAGTACTAAAACCGTATTATTCTAAGGAAAATACACATATCTGGCAAGGTATTTCTCCACAAAATATTGTTCAAAAAAGAACAAGAGATATAGATAGAAAAGGTATTATCGCACAGTTTGATCTAAATGTTAATCATTTTAAAGTTTCAAGTGGTATGCAGTATGAAGTTTCCAATATGGATATATATTCACAAAATTATGCAATTATTGGTGACAATTTATCTTATAGGGGCTATGGTGTATTTGCAACAACTGGTGATTCATATATAAAATCACCGTTTTTGCAGGTAGCTTTTGAAGACCAAAAATTTAAAGCCCAAGCAGGTATAAAGTACTTTAGATTTAACGATTCTTCCTCACAAGGCTATGTAACTAGCAAAACTGCTCCATATAGTTTGGTTAGAGCGCCAGACTTAGACAGAAAGGAAAGACTTTACGATATATGGTTGCCAAATACTGGTATAGCCTATAAGTTTAGTGATGAGTTTGAACTTTATGCAAATTATGGCAGAAACTTTATAAGACCATATGCTTACATGCCACTTGTAAATATATATAATTCAAATAGAGCAAAATTTCAACAAGCGCACATAACGCTAAATGATCTTTTTGATGGGTACAATATTGAGCGTTCAGATAATATTGATTTAGGTGCACGCATTAGAGGTTCATGGTTTGATCTTTTGCCAACATTCTTTTACTCAAAACAAAAGGATTTGCTAACAACAGTTTATGACCCGCGTGTTAAGTTAAACTATCAACAAAATATCGGCAAAGCTACAGGTTATGGTTTTGAGCTTGCATTTAATGCCTATATTAATGACTACCTCACATTCTTTTTTAATCCTTCATTTACTAGATTAACCTATGATAATAATATTAGCTACCAAGGTAGCCTGATTGATTGCAAGGATAAGCAAATTGTTGATGTGCCAAAATGGCTTATAAAAAGCGGATTTATTGTAAATTATGATAAGTGGCAGTTTATACCTTCAGTTGTTTATGTAGGATCAAGGTATGCAGACGCTAATCACACACAAGAAGTGGCATCTTATACTACACTTAATGCACAAATCAACTATACACTTAAAAATATCTACAAGATGCATGAATTTAAATTATCTCTTCAATTAAACAACATATTAAATAAAAAATACATTGCAGTTATAAACTCAATGGATGATGCGCTTGCTGGAAATACAAGTTTTTATCCAGGCGAGCCATTTAATGCAAGTTTAACTGCAAGCTTAACATTTTAGGGGGCTTTAATGAATTACAAAAAAGAATGGCTGGACTATGCAAAAAAATTTCACGGCCATATTTGCCCTTATGTAGCACTTGGTGTTAAAGCATCTCTATTGCTTTTATCGAAGTTGAACATTAAACGTGCTAGTACGGAAGATACAATTAATGAAAATTTACTTGCGATTGTTGAGTGTAATAACTGTTTTCTTGATGGCGTTCAGATTACAACAGGATGCACAATAGGAAACAATAGCCTCATTTACTTAGATACTGGTAAAAATTCTCTATCAATAGTTAGAAGAAGTAATTTTGAAGGTTTAAGGTTGTATATGGACTCTGATAAAGTTAAAAGTTACTTTCCAACAAGAGGCATAGAGCTTTTTGACAAAGTTGTTAAGCAAAGAAACGCTAACCAAGAGGAAATCAAAGAAATGTCTGCTTTATGGGAAGAAACAGGCTATAAAATGTTAGAGATTGATGATAGCATATTTGATGTAAAGCCTGTAAAAATAAAACCTATCGAAAGAGCACCAATTTTTGACAGTCTAAAGTGCGACAACTGTTCTGAGCTTGTTATGTCAACGAAAATGATTGAACAAGACGGCAAACACTATTGCGCTACATGCGCAGGTATTGAATATCCGGCTTTAATTGGAAGAGGCATACACATGATTCAATCTTTATTTTTGGAGGTTTAAATGAAAAAACGATTTTTTTTACTTACTATAGTTTTTTTTATTATTATTGCAGTAAAAGCAAACGCAATGGAAGTGGTGGATTTACTTGATAGGCATGTTTCTATCAATCATAAAGTATCACGTATAGTTGCTATTGGTCCTGGTACGTTGAGGCTTATATGCTACATGGATTTAGCTAATAATGTAGTCGGCATAGAAAATATAGAAAAAAAATCTACTGCACCATATATGATTGCAAACCAACAATTGTTAAAATTGCCTGTTATAGGCCAGGGTGGTCCAAACTCAAGTATAAATATGGAGAAAATTTTAAGCGTAAAGCCCGATGTGATTTTTGTAACATATTTAGTTGACAAAAATAGTGCTCAAATGTTGCAGGACAAAACGCATCTACCTGTTGTTGTTTTAAGTTATGGTCAGATTGCAACCTTTAATAATGATGACTTTAAAAAATCACTAATGCTAATAGGACAAATTTGTGACAAACAAGACAGAGCAAAACAGATTATATCTTTTTTGGATAAGCAATTTAACTATATTAAAGAAATTTCTTTAAATAAACCAAAAGTCAGTGCATATATTGGAGCATTGGGTATGAGGGGCGCACATGGCATAGAAAGTACCCAGAGCAATTTTTTGCCTTTTGAATTGCTTGGTATACATAACGTTATTCAAAATGTAAAATCTCAGGGTGCAATTATGGTTAGCAAAGAAGAAATTTTAAAATTAAATCCACAGTACATATTTATAGATCTGGGCGGGTTAGCATTAGTTGAAAACGATTATAAAAAAAATCCGCAATTTTATAAAAGTTTAAGTGCTTTTAGAAATCACAATGTGTATATTGAGTGGCCATACAATTTTTATGCGACAAATATAGATAATGCTTTAATTGATACATATTTTATAGCAAATGTTGTTTACAAGCAAAATTATAATATTAAACAAATAGCTGATGAAATATACACATTTTTGCTTAATAAACCTTTATACGACAAAATGATTAAAGTATACAAAAGAAATTTAGGTAAGTTAAATTTTTAATGATAGCAAAAACATATCTTAAGCAAAAAAGAATAAAACTGTTTTATCTTTTGGCTTTAGTAACTATTCTTTTTGTATTAATTATTGCTTTTGTAATGATTGGCTCTTATAATATTTCGGTTTATGAATGTTTAAAAGCCCTTGTTTTTAGGGCTAATTCAAATTCAGAGCTTGTAATATGGCAAATGAGGCTGCCAGAAGCACTTACAGCTAGCCTAGCTGGTGGCGGCCTTGCATTATGTGGTGCTGTTTTGCAAATTGTTCTTAAAAATCCATTAGCTTCACCTTTTACACTTGGTATTTCAGCATCAAGTGCATTCGGTGCAGCTTTGGCAATTTTTTTTGGCTCTGCTTTTTTAAAGAATCCTTACGCTGTAAGTTTTAGTGCTTTTTTAAGTTCTTTAGTTGCAACATTGATAATAATATTTATCTCAAAATTTAAAAATACATCAAATGAAACACTTATTTTATCTGGTGTTGCTATTGGATCGTTATTTAGCGCGTTGCTTGCAATTTTGCAGTATTTTCAAGTGATAAGCAGATTAGCGCTATCATTTTTTGGATGTTTGGCGATTGTTCAAGAACAACCTACAGTGAAATCTTTTTGATATTTGGGTTGTTTATTATTGCTTTTTTGTTTTTTTTGAGCAAATCGATAGATTACAAGCTATTGCAATTTGGTGATGATCATGCAAGATCACTTGGGGTTAATACAGAAAATTTGAGAATTATTAGTATGGTAGTTTCATCTTTGTTAAGCGCAAGTATAGTTGCATTTGTTGGTATAATAGGATTCGTTGGCTTAGTTGCACCGCATATAGCAAAAAGGCTTATCGGGAGCGATTATTTTTTGGCCTCAAGTGCAATTATAGGTGCAATTATTTTGATACTTGCAGATATTATTGCAAGAAATATTCTTGGCAATGTGGTATTGCCTGTTGGGATTATAACATCATTTATCGGCGCTCCTGCGTTTTTTTATCTTATAATCAGAGGCAAAAGGTGAGTTTATAGGAAAAAAATATAAGGTTTAGCTATAAGCATAAGACAGTTTTGGACAATATATCGTTTTTTGCTAAAAAAGGCGAGCTTGTAGCGTTGCTTGGCGTAAATGGCGCAGGCAAAACAACATTACTTAAATGCCTATGTGGGATTCTAAAACCATCTGGCGATATTTTATTTAATAAAAAAGCCATAAATAAAATGCCAAGCAAAGAGATTGCAAAAATCGTTACTTACTTTGCTCAAAGCCCTGAAAACATTGACATAAATGTATTTGAAAGTGTTTTGCTATCAAGAAAACCTTATATAAAAAAATTTTTTAGTGCAAGAGACTATGCTATTGCTCAATCAATCATAAACACACTTAACTTAAATCACCTTGCATTAAAGAAATTTACGACAGTTAGCGGAGGGGAAGCCCAAAAGGTGCGCATAGCTCAGCTTTTGGCTCAAGAATCAAAAATTCTACTTATAGATGAGCCTTTAAACAACCTTGATTTGAAAAACCAAATTGAAGTTATGCAATTATTAAAGACTTTAGTTTCCCAAAAAAAACTTATAGCCATAATGGCTTTGCACGATATAAATATGGCACTGAATTACGCTGATAGGCTATTGTTTTTAAAAGATGCAAAGTTGCTTGATTTTTGTAGCTTAGATGAGCTCAATGCTAAGATTATAAGTGATGTTTATGGTATCGAGCTTGATATATTAAACCAAAATGGCAAAAAATTGTGCGTTCCAAATTATTAACTTATTTTTCCAAACTAGCTGCGCGTGTGAGTTTGGAAAACTTAACACCGTTTAATCCGCCTATTTTTATTGCAATTTCCTCAATTGATTCTGGTACGCCTTTTAAAATAATATTTTCAAGGCAATTGTGATGATCTATATGAATGTGCGTTGCACATACAATATTGATTGGCCAGTCATGCTGTATATCTATTAGTTTTTCTGCTAATTCTTTTTTATGATGATCATAAATTATAGTCAATACGCCGTAGACTTCATAAGTTGTACTTGACCATTTTTCTTCTACAAGCTCTTTTCTTATTAAATCTCTTACAAACTCAGACCTTGAAGCGTAACCTTTTTTTATCATCTTTTCATCTAATTCTTTTAAAAGAGATTCAGGTAAAGATATGCTGAATCTAATTGTTTCATCCATAAGTATACTCCCAAAGTTTTTGTTTACCAAAACAATCAAACTTATTCTACTTGACTAAAATATTTTGTCAATATTATGTATTTTTTATTGCAATTTTTTAATTTTTTACTTGCATTTATAAATCATCCAATATAAAATATAACTTAAAATTAGAGAAATTTGGAGTTGCAGTATGAAAAAAGTATTTGTTTTGGTAATAAGCATAACTTTGTTGGTGTATATCAATGTATCGTTTGCGGCAGAATATACAATGGTTATTGGCAAAGTAATTAGCATTAATTTGAAGGATTCTACAGCTAAAGTGGATGTATACTCTAAAAGATGTACAGGCATTCATACTTTTTCAATACAAAATGAAGAAGTTTTGAAAAAATTAAAAGAGCACTCAAACATTGCCTTGTATTTGGTAAAAGACTGTGAAGAAGCTATTGTCATTACAGGAGAGTAAAAGATGATAAAGAAGTTGTTTTTAGCAATAGCGTTTTTGGTCTTTGTTGCCAATGTATCTTTTGCAGATTGTTCCTCGCCAAGTGCTGCTGCAATACCACCGTTTCTTGGTACGCAGACTGCTATAGCTCCAAATGTATTAATTGTTATGGATATAAGCGGCTCTATGAGCTGGCCTGCTTATACTGGCAAATATCAAGGAAACGAAGAGGGCTATTTTGACCCAAATAGCGTTTATTCTTACAATGGTTCTTATTGGTATATAAATAATAATGCTAAAGCAGCTGTATGTCCAAAGAGCAGTGATTATATTTACTCTAATAGAAGCTATAAAGGATCGTGTCTAAATTTTCATTACATGACACGCATTGACCTTTTGCAGTGGGTATTAACTGGAGGCTCGCCAGCGCATTGCTCATCTGCTTCATCTGCAGATTCAAGCTGCGACCCAAGAACTCCTAACCCAAATGATAACATAAGCGGTGGTATTTTATTATCATCTTATAATGGTATGCAAATCCTTTCTCCAATTAGTAGAATAAATAATTCTTTGCTTTTATCTTTAGCTAACCTAATTTCCCTCTAAATTATAACTATGTCTCTATATTTATCTTTAGAG
>NZ_JAGDWY010000008.1:8237-13967 GCF_023256235.1 Desulfurella sp. | reverse complement strand
AGATTTAGCAACTTCTCCATGGGGTTCTAATTCAACAGCTTCAATTAACTCAAACGGTCAAATTGTTATTACAAATAACTCTGGCTCATCCCAAACAATTGGTGCAGTATATTCTAACAATATTACTTTAGGTACAATTTTAGGCACACTTTCTGGCACAACAGCAGCTGGCGGAATATGTGCAAGCCAGCCATTTGAAGCAGACATTCACAATACTTCAATTGATGTATATGACTCCCTTGGCAATAAACATACGCTTACTTTTAATTTTAGAAAAGTTTCATATGATCCTACAACCCAGCAATCCACATGGGTCTGGACAGCAAGTGCTCCAGCGCCAGCAAACATTTTAAACTCTAGTGGAACATTAAAATTTAACTCAAACGGTCAGTTAACATACGAATCAAGCCCTCTTGCAATCACTGTCAATTGGAACAACGGCACGGCAAGTCAGGTAATAAATCTAAACTACGGTTCAATTGGTACATTTAACGGACTTACACAATTTTCTCTACCATCTCAAACAACCTCTCAAACACAAGACGGTTTTCCAAGTGGCAGCCTTCAAAGCATTCTTGTAAACCAAGATGGCGTAATAGAAGGATTATTTTCAAACGGCAAAAGCTACCCTTTAGCTCAAATTGCGCTTGCTACTTTTAATAATGACAACGGCCTCATGTCAAAGGGGGGTTCTTTGTTTGCAGCTACTGCAAACTCAGGAACACCAGTCATATCTACTGCTGGAACTCAAGGCGCTGGCACAATTGCACCAAGTACACTTGAAGAAAGCAATGTCGACTTAGGCACAGAGTTTACAAATATGATTATAGCTGAGCGTGCCTATCAGGCAAACACAAGAATTATAAGCACATCAGACCAAATGCTCCAAACCCTCCTTAATATCCAATAGTTTAAGCCCTTTTGGGCTTAAACTTACTTTAAATAATCGCTTTTTTTAAGCTTAAAATCATCTTCAAGGATTTTTTTAAATCTATTTAGAGGCAGTCCCACCACATTATAGTAATCTCCAACAATTTTTTCTATATAAAGCGCTGCATAACCCTGGATAGCATAAGCTCCAGCTTTATCTAATACATTTTCTTTGCTTGTCAAAAAATCAATATCGTTTTTCTCTAGCTTTGCAAACTTAACAAAAGTTTTTTCAAAGTAAGCTTTTATTAAATCCTTATATTTTATTGCAATTGCGCTAATTACTGAATGCCAGCTACCACTTAAATCATAAAGCATGGATTTAGCTTCTTCGATGTTTTTTGGTTTTTCAAAAATCCTATCCTTAAAAATTATTAAAGTATCAAAGGCAACCACCAAACCATCTATTTGCAAACACTCAATTTTACTTATGGCTTTTTGTACTGCTAAATTTTGTTTACTGTTTATAATTAGTTTTTCTTTGCATGGCTTAACCAGTTTATAATCAAAGCCAAACTGTTTAAGCAACTCAATGCGTCTTGGCGATGTTGTGGCTACATAAATCATTTTTAATTTAATATACTTAAAAAAAGCAAATAACTTCTAGCATTTTACAATTTCTATTGAATTTATCAAGCTTTTCCTTCTTGTCATTTTCAAGTTCGTCCTTTCTGTCATTCTGAAGCGTAAGCGAAGAATCCTCTACATAAAATAGGTAAAAACTCCCCATACACTTAAGGTGCACTTCAAGAATAACAAACGAGGATGTCCTTTTGAAGTAAAAGCTTAAAATCTAAAAAAAACAAAAAATTATGCTTTTTTTAATAAAAAATTAAATCAATTTTTTTATAAAATTGATTGACAAAATATTAAAAAAATACATAATGAGTAAAAAAAGGGGTACAAAATGGATCTTGCTGTAGTTTTGCTTAGCGATCAATCAATACCAAATGTACTTTTTCTAAAAGATTTATATGATAAATGGGATAAAATTTTATTTATAGAAACGCAAAAAACACAAGAAAAAAACTATAGTAAATCCATACTCAGCATATTAAATAAAAAAGAAAATGATAGCATAGTAGTAGACCAAAACGATTTAAATGACATTGAAGGAAAACTTAAAGAATACTTTTCAAAAAACTCTTTTGACAACATTTTGGTAAATATAACAGGCGGCACCAAAATTATGGCTTTAGGTGCTTACGATTTTTTTAAAAACTCAAATTTAAATTCTACAATTTATTATAAATCTATTGATAAAAATTTTTATCTTATTTTGTACCCTAAGGCAAGTCAAATTCCTAGTACCTGCAAATTATCCATTCCTGAATATATGAGCGCTGTTGGCACCAAAATCAAAAGCACTCAAAAACAGGATAGTAAAAAATCAAATATTGCAAAAAAACTCTTTCAAGCTTTTGAATCTGATTATGAAACAGTATTAGATATTACACAAAAATTTAGAGTATATCGTGATAATGAAAACGCAAGAAAAAAAATTTTAGAAAACAATGAAGCCAAAAAAGCCATAAAAGATTTAAAAAACTACTGCGGTATAACGCAAGAAGAATTAGACCAATTTGATTTTAGAAGTAAAGAAACAATCGATTTTTTTACGGGTGGCTGGTTTGAATATTATGTTTTTGACCAAATAAAAACATTACCAGTTGATGATATAAGCTGTAATATCAAAATAGAAAATGACAGAGGTGTATCAAACGAGCTTGATGTAGTTTTTATTATAAACAATGATTTGCATATAATAGAATGTAAAACCGGCGAAGTAAAAGATTATATTGGAGATGTAATTTACAAATCGGGACAATTAAGGCAAAATTTTGGTTTAAGTGCAAAATCGCACCTTGTTATTTTAAACCCTCCTTCCAGCGAAATAAGTCAAGAAAAAAAACAACGTGCAAATTCTATTGGCATAAACTTAATTGACTACAAATCATTAAAACAAAAAAACCTTAGTGAGATTTTTAGAGAAAAGTTAAAATTATAAATGATGGGGAATTTTGATTTTACCATTATCACAATTAAACATGAAGGTATAGATAAAGACTATGAGTTTTACGGTTCTTACTATAGGGGTATGCTGGGTAGAAATTTAAAAAAGCGTTTTTGTATACTTAAAAATACAACTTGCGAGGTTTGCCCGCTTGTAGATAAGTGTTTGTATATGCTTTCTTTTGAAAAATACAAAGATACATTGTTTTTACCCTATGTTATAAATAAATCCACAAAAAATGAACTTAGAATAACGCTTCTTGGGACTTTTTCCAAATTTTCAAAAATGTATTTAGAGGCTTTTACAAGAGACCTTAAAGTAAAACAAGCAGGTTTTTACAATCCTTTTTTAGATACAATTCAGGAAGAAGAGTTTATATTAAATTCTAATCAATTTAAAAAAATTGAAAACAAAAGCAATTTTACCTTGAATATTGAATTTGGAAGATTTAAAAGAGACTCTAAAATTTTAAATTGTCAGGAAATTGATTTTGGTGATATTGTTAAAGCTATAGAGCGTAGAATTTACCTAACAAACAAATTTTACGGTAAAACTCAAGACGAAATATACATTCAACCAGAGTTTAAAGCAACAAAAATCGATTGCACCTTTCATAATATAGCAAGGTACTCCAATCGAAAGAAAAAACTTATGAGCATTCCCTGTACAAACTTAAAATTTCACATAGAAAACTCAAAAGATATCTACAGATATATTTATCTGGCAAGCATATTAAATATAGGCACAAATGCTTCTATGGGATTTGGGCAGGTACATGTACATTAGCGAACAGTTAATTAAAAAATTTTTAGATGATGAACTCAAAGATCATACACTATGGGTAGCTCGTGCAAGTGAAATAGAAAAAAAGCTTTCTATGGATTTGGGCTCTCATGATTTGCAAACAAAAAGAAGGCCTTTTATTATACTAAAAACAAAAGATAAAACAAATATTGCTTGCGTGGCGTTTTTTTCTTCAAAACAATTTTATAAAAATCAGGTAAGTTTTTCAATACCCGGAAACTGCGAAAAAAGGTGCAGGTTTCATTTTTTTGATATATCTTATATTTACAGGCTAAAGAATAAAGAAGTTTTTCCTATAAGCAAAGATATTTTTGATTTTAAACTTGTTGAATACTGTGGAATTTGCAATAATATAGATTATTTATGTGCGAAATTAAAAAAACAGGTGGAAAATTGCAAATAGAGCATATTTTAGAAGAATTTTTAAATGGTAACATCCAAAATTTTGAACAACTTGTAAATGAACTTTCTTTGTATATTGCAAAAGTTTTTTATAAAACCGGGTTGTTTAGCGAAATTAACGAGTTAAAAAGTGAAATTACAATTTTCCTTTACCAGAAAAAAGAGGCATTTTTGAAGTATAATCAAAATTCAAGATGGCAAATAGTAAAAACCTCTGCCATTAATTATTTTAAAGATATATTAAAACAAAAAAAAATACAACTTATAGAAACTGACGAAAAAGATTTATTAGAAATTTTAGATAATAAACCAAAACAACACACTCAATACGAGTATATTGAAAAAATTGAAGCTTTAGATAAACTCAAAACTTTTCAAAAATTGCTTTCAGATAAAGAAAGCTTGATTCTTTTAGATATTTTAGGATGTATCAAATATGTATACACTTCAAAGCAAGCAGAATACAAAGCAAAAGAAAGGCTTAAAAAAAAGCTAAAAGATATAATTATTGATTTAAATCTTGATTACGAAACAACAGACTTAATATTTGATCTGCTTTGCGCTAAGTCTAAAAACGCCCAAAAAATCGTTAATAAAGCAGAAGGTAAAATATAATGGGTATATTAGATGATTTACTAAAAGTATATAAAAAATCAAAAATAAAAATAAAAACAAAACAAAATACTAACAAAAAAGAGTTACATTTTGGTGACATCATTGAGATATATGAACCAGAATTTGCTATTGCAGTTTACATTGAAGATAATACTGCTATCCTAATGTCAAATTTCTGGGAGTTTGCAACAAACTCAGATATGTTTGTAGATGTTAGTCATCCAATCGCTGATAAATGGATAATTGAGCTTGACAAAAGAATTTTCCTGGATAATGCAAAATACTCTTACTATAGTAAACTTAATGAAAACGATATTAATCTTCTTAAAAAAGCTTTAGATGGTGAAGACTTACCACCTTCTAAAACAGGTCCAAAAGTACCATTTAATCCAAAAGATGCAAGGTATAAATTTAAATTTGAAGAGTTAAAAAAAACATTAAAGTTTAATAAAAATCTTTTTTTTGAAAAAGATACTAATGTAATACATTTTAATTTTAGCAAAGATTTGTTTGAAAAAGAGAAAAAAGCCGCTTTTGACGAAAAAAAGCTATTTGAAAAAAACGGAGTAAATATTTTAATAAATCCCAAAAATATTATTATCGATACAACAGACAAAAACATAGGAAAATTTGCAAAAATTTACATAAAATCAAAAGGGCAAGAAATTGTACTCTTTGAAGGCAAAATAGACGCTCCTACATTTGAAATTATATCAAAAATACCAATAAAAAACCCATATGCAATAGAACAAATACTACAGATCGAAATATATGAAGATAAATCTTGATTATTTAGATAATTTAAACTCAAAACGATTAGAAATGCTCAAAGAACAAATAAAAAACTCACATGATATAGAAACTCTCCGCAACATACCAGAAAATTATCGTTCAGTTTACTATTGTGCTCAAAAAAGGCTTTTTGAGCTGGAAAATATTGCTTTCAAAGAAGCAGAATTTGTAGC
>NZ_JAGDWY010000008.1:0-8227 GCF_023256235.1 Desulfurella sp. | reverse complement strand
AAAAACAAATTAATTAAAATTATGGTCTTTAAAGCCGAAAACCCAAATAATCACTATACAAAAAAAATAAAAGGACTTTTAAAATTTGACTTTGATGCAATTTTTAACGATGAAGACTTTGATGGAGACTCTTACAATTTAGCAATGTATGTAGCAGCTTATGCATTAATGCATAATAAAAATATTAAAGAAAACTATTGCTTTAGTGGTATTATCGATGAATCGCTAAAGATAAAAACGCCTAGTTTACAAGAAAAACAAAAATATGCAAACTCTAAAAATAAAATTTTAATAGGAGAAAACTTAAATTTACACGAAATCTTAAGCCAGGTATTTATGCCAGATCGGAAGTTAATTCTGGCAAAAAATGAGCAATTAAATGTCCCTGGCTTTAAAATCATAAATATTGGTAATATGCCTAAGGTTAATTGGACTTTAACTATAAAGCAAACGGCTAAATTTATCGAACCATTTGACGAAGTTGCTTTCAACTGCCCGGCAAGTTTTGCATTTGGTATTGGTGCTTATCTAGGTAGCATTTATCCATACAAAGTTTTGCATTTTCAAGCAGGTCAGTATTTGCAAGCTCTTGACACAGACCGTGATTTAAAGACCATAGATGATAATTTTAGCGACTTAGTTATAAGTAAACTAGAATCTGCACCAAAAGAATTAAATATATTGCTTCATTTCGCAAGCCATGAGCCTATAGCTCCAACAAAAAAACCCACTATAAAAATTGAAGCAAAAGTAAAAGGCAACATACCAATTGAAAATTACAAAGAACTAACACGCCAGATTAACAATGCAATAAACTATGTAAAAAGACAATATCAATTCAAAAAAGTTAATTTGGTGTTTTCTATGCCTGTTGCTATGGCTTTTGGCTTGGGCTGCGCAATAGGTAAATTCTTAAATGCAAGCGTTTATCATTATTTTTTTGACAGCGCAAGATACTTTAAAGTATTTAATTTAAGTGATTTGAGCTAATTACCTCGCCAAGCACCCAACCCATTGGTTTGTTATTTATATACCAAAAGGTTGTTTGAGAATCTAAAGTGTTTTTTTCTTCGCGTTGTTTTTCAGGATTAGAAGCATTAACATTTATCTTTCTGAAACCTGCAATGGATTTTGACAAAGCCCCTGCGTGTTTGCCTATTTTTAATATAAAATTATTGTCTTTAGTGCTTAAAGAGTAGTTAGTTGTTTCTTTTTCACACATCAAAACTTTATCTTTGTAGTTTGCCCTTATCCATTTTGCTAAAAGATTACCATTAAAATCATGCAGTGAATCCTTTTTTGGTGAGCTTGATCCTCTTATGTTAGCTATCTTACCCAGAATTTTGTCTAATTCATCAAAAAACTGATTTTTAAAAGTAATTGTTCCTTCAAAAGTGCTGCCTGGCATTGCACATTCTAAAAGCGCAGGAATATTGTTTTCTATGGTAGAACTTTTATTTATTGGATAGCAAATTTGTAAACTCGCTTCGCTTGGCAAAAAATCTGAAACCAAAACATGCTTTAGTATATCATTTTTTGCGTCATTTGGATTAAAAGTAGTGGTTAAAAGTGTTTCTAACAATTTACCTTTATCGTTATACTTATTCAAATCTGAGTTTCTTTCAATTAAGCTTTCAAGCAATTTTTTTCTTTGCTCACTGTCATTACATTTGTCTTCTTCTTTTGGCAAAAGTTTCCTAAAAATAACTTCAATAATTGCACTTCTTAGCGCGCCTTTAATACTTGATCCTGGTATATAGATTGTATCATTAAACGGATTTCTTATAAATTTATCAATAGGGGCTCTGCCAATTTCGTTTGGGGAGTTTTCTATATATTCTAAAGCTTTTTTATCAAGTTTTAGAGAATACCTATATAAACCTTTTGACTGTTCTCTTATAAAATTTATTAAACCAATACTTTTAGGCGTAAAGTTTTTAATTCTTCCTAAAAAATCATCATACAAGGTTTTATTTGAGTTGATTTTTTGAATAAATCTGTCATGATCTATAACATGCATCTCGTTTTTATCTATTATATAATCTGTTGGGTCATATGAGCTGCCATCTCCAATGTGTATGGGCGTTAACACTTTTAGTTTTATATTAAAAGTTTTACTTTTCATTATTCCTCCACATCCACAAATAATGGTAGTAGATATGCACCATGCTTATGGTTTTTATACTTAGAAACAGATAAGCTTTTGCCAAATATGGGCTTAAAGTTTTTAATCTTAAAAATAGATCCAGACTTAAACATTATTACAGGGTTTTTAAATGGATTTTTCAAACCATACCCCCCATGTTTTCCAAATTTGACAAAGGTTTTCCCAAAAAGCACCTCACAATCATCACAGGTTATACCACTGGATAAACTAATAAATGTTTTGGTTTGTTTTTCTTTTAGTAAATCAGGGTTATCTACCAGATTTGTAATTTTAAATCTGCCTTTTCCGATTGACTTATCTTTACCAAAACCGCTTTGACCAATGTAGTCAAAAACCTTTATAATACAATCTTTATCAATAAGCTTACTATCATATTTTACATAAATATCAATTCTTGCATCTTTGTCAAAAAAAACTTCTTCTGTCTGATATAAACCATTTTCCAAAGTAGTATTTGTTATTCTATCAATGCTGTTTCTCAAAATAACCTGGCGTTCCAGATAGGATTTTTTGTCTAAATCCACAGATTTTATTAATTTAACTGCGTCAAGCACATCTACATCTTTTAAGGCGCTGGCTTTAATAAACGCTAATTTTTTAAAGCGTTTAATGTCTGCATAATCACCAAATTTATCAATTGAGACAGGTTTTAATACTGGTATTGGTATATGATCTTCCAAAAAACCATCAGAAAAAACTGTAAAAGGTTTTTCTTGATTAATAAGGCTTTCTAGCTTTTCTACGCCATAAATGTAGCTATAATACCAACAAAATTGGCCAAAGATTGTATCACTTTGTAAGGCACTTGCAAGAGGGCTTGTAAATTTCAATGTAAGCTTAAGAGACTGCACTTTTATCTCCCTTAAGTTCCCAATTTTTGAACGAATCGTTATCTATTTTTATTTCATCAAATTTTTTATTGCTTCCTTCAATTGTAACATCTTTAAAACTTATTCTTCCATAGCCCCTCGAGGTAGAACCACCCAATGCATCATACTCAAGTAGCTTCATGCCCAAAAGTAAAAGTTCAAGGTTTTCTTCGTCTTGTTTATCAAAAACCTTATAAGTTACTTCAAAATCAAATTTTGCTCCTGCAGGAACTCTTTCTGTACTTCTTGGGCCAGCACCCGCAGCTGTGCCGCTTATTCTATCAATTGTCACTTCAGTTTTAATTTCTGTGTAGCCTATTTCTTCAAGTTTTTTATTATTTTCTTCACTAAGCTGGCAATCAGAAAAACTCGCCCTTGTAGGGCCACCTTTGTAATTCGGATCGTTTTTTCCATTACCAAAAATTCTTGCAATTGGATCATCGTCTTTGTCTTTTGTTGCAAAAGGCTTTGAATCTCTCACTCTACCTGTAGCCCACTCAAGAAGCGTTCTTATTTTACCTTTTATGGAAGAGCCAGGTATGTATGGTTTTTTTGTTATTGGATCTTTTATAACAGCGTTATCCACACCGCCTATATGAATACTGTCATTACCTGCACCTATGTGCAAACCGGTTTTTAACTCAATTTTTCCAGTAATTTTTACTATTTTTTCAAGTTTCATTGTGCATTACTCCTTTTATCTATTTTTTTAAATTTGGATATTTTTTTGTATAGGCAATAATCGCTTCAAATAGATCGCAAAAAACCTCAAATTCTCTTACTTTTGTAATATTTTCTATATTCATTTTAATAAAACTTTCGAAAGATTCATTTGCATTATTTCTGTTTTTTGAATAAATAACTTTTGGTATAAGCATTTTAAGATATGGCAAAATTTCAACAAATTTTGTCTCTTTATCACTTGCGCTGTCTAATTTTAATTTTAGTCTTAAAACTTCATCATAAAACTTTCTAATTTGGCTTCCTGTTATTCCGCCTTCTTTGCTAAAACTTTCTGTAATTTTATCGGCTGTTACAGAAAACAAATCATCTTTAACAATATCACTATTTGGTTCTTTAAAATAATCTTTCGGCGTTATGCCAGGGTATCTATTTCGATTTTCATTATGCTGATAAGGATTTTTTTGTCCACGATTGACATTTCCATAAAAATTTTCTCTTTCATTCATTTTAACTCCTCCCTTTTTCTGTTTTCATAAATATATTTGCTCAAAGGCACTAAAAAATCACCTTTATAGTCTTCAAAATATTTAACCATTAAAGATAAAAACTTTTCTATTACAGGATTTCTTTCTTCTTTGCTTTTTTGTTTAGCTACGTTTCTATAAATATTGTAAATCAAAAGAGGCTTCCATAATAAGTCTCTTGTTTTATTTGATTCTATCATTTTCAAATAAGTAAATAAATTATACTTAAACCCTTCTGAAACATCAGCTTCTCTAAAAATGTCATCTAAGTTTATTTCCATTAATTTATTGAATTGATCCCACTTCATAGTACGCTCAAATAATGTTATGGCATTTTTACCATTGTCTTTTTTGCTTTTTTCGAGGATTTCTTCGGCTTGTCTGGCCATCTGGTAAACTGGCACTTTGTCTTTTGCAAAATATATACCGCACGACAAGTGAAAGTCTTCATTTTTTGTGTATTGTCTTAAATGTTCGTTTATTTTTTTCGCTAATTCGATAATCTGGTTGAAAGGCCCAATAAGAAACAGGTCATCGCCGCCACTAAAAACGGTATAAATTGATCTAAAATTTGTTTTAATTTCATTTTGAAGCCAGCCTGTAAAAAAGAAATCAAGCATTCTGGATAGACTAACAGTTTTTGAAATACTTACATTTTCACCAAAACCACGTGCAAAAATCAAACCTAAATTATCCACATCCGCCTTAAGAATACCTAGAAAATCACTGCCTTTTTTATCTTTTATTGCATCTTTTGCAATTGCAGAAAAAGGTTTTATGTCGCCTTCCTTTAAACCTTGTACATCATCTAAATCTTTATATTTATCTATCTCATCTTGTGTTAAGCGTGGCACATAAGCTGCTATTTTACTTTTTGCAAGACCTCTAAATTCGTTTTCTAAGCCTATTTCAAAAGCAAGCAAAGCATTTTTTAAACTTTCAGCTTTATTTTCAAAAACCAAATGGTAATTAGAAAAAATTGGGATGCTTGAGCTTGTTTCATTTGTCGTAATAGCAAAAAACTTGTTTTTAACTAAATTCTCGCCAATTTTTTTCATTCTATGGCATACTTCACATATAGGTGTGTCCTCTATATATTGATTTGCTGGATGGTTGCCACAGATTCTACAAATGCCACCTTCTTTTATTGAATCCAAATAATCCTCAAATACAAAGTTTTTGATAACTGGCTTTAGCTTTTTTTCTTCCAATTTTTTAACAAGTTCTTCATAACGTTGGCTAAATTTGCTCTTTTTGTCATTTTTATCAATTAAAAAATCAGTACCGCAAAGCTCTATGTGGGCAATTGCAAATCGTGTTTGACCGTAATTCAACTTTAAAAACTCGTTGTTAACTTCGTCTGTTACTTCATTAATTATATGATCCAAATCTTTTGCATTATGTGATAAAATTGTAAATTTACCACCAGCATTCATAACAACCGAAGCTTTGGTTAAACCAAGCTTTTTGCAAATTTTATAGGCTACAAGTTCTGTTGATAGCGATACAAAAAATGACCTTGCTCTCAAAATTTTAGCTGCAAACTTATTTGATTCCCCTTGTTTGGAAAATATAAAATTCTGTATACCAGAAAAATCTCCTTGAATAAGCGCAAAGGCAGGTGTGGTATCATCTGGTTGCAAAATCTTACCTGATTGCTCAAAATACTTGTATAATGCTGCAGCAAAAGCGGCACTTACCCTCAAGTGATCAAAAAGAGAAATATCAGCTTTAGCCTCAAAAGATGAAGAGGGCACGCACCAGGCATACTTTTCAAGCAAATAATTTAAACCGTCATAAAAAATATCAAAATTTTCTATACCTTTTAATCTTTGCAAATCTGCCTTTAAGCCATTGTAGAGCGCTTCGTAATCTTTTGGCGTATTTTCAGATTTTACCTGCGGCTCTATATCAAACGATAAGGGCTTTAGTGAAAATGTGTAATCGTTTTTTTGGTTATTGTTAATTGAAACGGAAGAAAAAATGGAAATCAACTGTTCTTTTATGTAATCGCTTTTTTCTATCTGTGGTGTTCTTTCAAAACCGCTGGCAAGATGGTCTGCGTTTTTTATTATTTTATATAATGGTTCGTCAATGTCTTTGTGGTGATATGATGCAATATTAACTAAATTTGTCTTTTCATCTTCGAATCTCATGCTAAACTCTTTAATAAACCAATCTAAAAATTCTGCTGTATAGGCAGCGTGTATATAAGAGGGGTGTCCGTCTTTTTCTGGTGCGTATTCTTCTAAATTATATTTGTTTTCAATTGGTATTTTTGCCCTTTGAGAAATTTTGCCTATATCATGAAGTAAAGCAGCTAAACTAACTAATTCCACAGGCTCTAAATTCACTTTTAGACTCCTTTTTAACTATTTATTGTTGTAGTATACAAAATCCATATTTATAATGTCAAACAAAAAAATCAAAAATAACAGAATTTTCATAATTACCTATCCTTTGGATATTTTTTAGGTTGTTTTTATCTAATTGATATATGTAAATTTTATCTGCTGGTTTTTTAATTTTGCGCCCAAGCAATCCTATAAATTTGTTAAACTGTGAGTTCTTTACTTCTACTTCAAATACAGAATATTGGGTTCTAATTCCATATTCAAATAAAAATCGTGCTATTTTGTACCTATTTTTAGAGTCTGTTATATCATAAATTACAACGTAATTTTTTGTCATAACACATAATCCTTATTTAAATCTTCTGCTTTTCCAAGTTTAACGCTAAAAGCGCTCGAATTGGGCTCAAGTGGATATGTATAAATCACATCCTCTTTTAAATCAATAAACTTACTTAATTCTTCTAAAAGTTTACCTATCTTATAATTGCTCATTTCTACTTCAAAGCAAGACAACTGAACATTCAAACCTTTCTTTTTAATATAGCCAAAAACTTTTTTCCATCTTCTGGGATTTTTTATGTCATAGGTTATTAGAAATTTCATAAATCTTTTCCTTAAGATTTAATATAAATTTTACTGTTTGATCAATATATTCTCCATGTATAACTTTTTCGCTAAAAAGCTTAACATAAGACTTCAGTGCTTTTTCCTTCAAAAAACAGCCATTTTCGCTCAATACAAAATCGCTTGGATCAAAAAAAGCATTTTTGAAATTTTCAAACACAAACAAGGTTAGCCATGGTCTTGAAATCTCTATCAAATCAGAGCATAAACTAGCATGCTTACCTCTTTTTGTATGAAAAAAACTTAAATACGGGTCAAATCCATAAGACATGCTAATAGGCACAAGAAGACTATAATACATCGTGTATGTTAAAGATAGAACTGCATTAACAGGGTCTTTTGGTGGTTTATAATCTCTTTCGTTAAACTCGAAGTTTTCTGGTAGGAGGTTTTCTCTCATAAACTGAAACAATTTTGAATTCAAAGATCCATCAATTCCTAGCGCTTCTTGTAAATTTCTTGTACTTGCATTGGATATTAAACTTTTTATATAAATACTTCTATTGTATGCTGACTCATTAAGACCAAGTATATAACCCACACTTTTTGCTTTTTCTTTTAACAAAAAATTTACTAGATGAATTTTTGATTGCTGTGAGAGCATAATTTTATATTGGGCCAGTCTTAAAGAATAATCGCTTCCAATATGTTCAGGTATAATTGCCGTAATAAGCTTGCCAAATTGATTTAATAAAAACACACACTTACCAAATGTGTTTAAAAATTTAATTGTAGGTGTTGTGATGTTAATACCACCTAGCAGAAAAACATGTTCAATAGAACCGATTGGAAATTCAAATTGACCATTTTCATTATATACACATATGTTATTGTTTTTTCGTGAAACTATGCTTTTTGGTGTCGCAACAAACAATAAGCCTTTCATTTTGTTACCCTCAATTATAAAAACGAAAAATTTTCTAATTTTAGACAATAGCTAAAATTTTAATTAATCACTCGATTAATCCTTGTACATAACATTTTTATTACATGATTTTTTTACTT
>NZ_JAGDWY010000007.1:11163-21595 GCF_023256235.1 Desulfurella sp. | reverse complement strand
TTTTACTTTTAAAGTGTTGGTTTTTAAAATTAATTTGGTTTAATAAGGAGACAACAATTCAAAATTATCTTGAAATACTAAAAAATTCTAAAATATTTGGCATATTTATTTATCAGGATAATGGTTCTATAGTTTATACAAATAAAACATTTAATGAATTTTTAGGCTATGATCAAAGCGAGCTTTTAGGCGTAAGTTTTTACAATCTAATTGATGTTTCAGGTGAAAACTTAGAAATAATAAAAAATATAGCAAAAAGACGCACGCAAGGAGAGGTTTTTAGCATAGAACTAAAAGAATATGTACTTATTGGCAAAAACAAAATTAAAGTACCAGTTTCTATTTTTGCATATACAATTGAGCATGAAAGAAAACCTTCAGGACTGGTTGTAGTATTTAATAAAACAAAAGAAAAAGCATATGAAAAGCTATTTTTTGCTTTAAGTCAAATAAACCAGTTAATAATCAGACAAAACGATGAAGAAAAGTTACTAAAATCTGTATGCGATGTACTTGTAGATAAAGTTGATTATGCTTTTTGCATTGTTGGTAGAGTTGAAAATAAAATTTTCAAACCTTTTTTTACAAGAGCGCAAAATAAAGATAACGAGGAAGAACTGAAGTCTTTCATGTTTGAAATTAAAGCTCAAAATAAATGCAAATGTAGTGCCAGTAAAGCATTTTATTCAAAAAAAGTGAGTTATATTTCAAATGTTGTTGATTTAAAAAACTGTATGTCTGATTTTTTTGAAAGACACAACATAAGCTCAACATGTGCAATACCTGTTGTTAAAAAATTAAAAGTTGCATATATAATTTTAATATTCGATGTTATACCAAATATATTTGATGGTGAATATTTACATTTGTTAAACGAAATCCAGCAGGATTTAATTTTTGCTCTCAAAAAAATTGAAGATGAAAAGTTTTTTTGGCTTACAAACACAGCTGTAAATGAGGGTTTTGAACTTGTTATTATAACCGATGAAAATTTTAAAATTATATTTGTAAACAATAAACATATTTTAATATCAGGCTATACAAAAAAAGAGCTTTTAGGCAAAAACATTATAAATTTTTTTGCAATTGATAAACCTAAAACTTTTAAAAAAGAGCTTTTAGATACTATAAAAAACACAGGTGAGTTTAGTAACATTATTAAGTATAAGCTTAAAAATACATCAAAAGACTACTATATAAGCATGTTTTTATATGATTATATGGCAGGTGAGCAATATTACATTTTGATAGGAAAAGAAATTGCCAAAGAAGATGACCTAAAAGAAAAGATTTTCAAATTTTCTCATTTTGATCAAATAACAGGATTAATAAATCTTACAACCTTTGAATACTCAATTGAACTTTTTTTGGAAAGGGCAGCAAAACAAAATCAAATTGGAGCGGTCATTATTATAAACCCTATACAATTTAAAAACATAAATCACGCATTTGGTTATGATGTAGGAAACATTATACTTCAAAATATTGCACAACGTATAAAAAATAATTTAAGACAGTATGATATTATTGCAAAATTAGAATCCGATAGGTTTGGTATTTTATTAAAAGATTTAAAAACCCAAGAAGACACATTTGTTGTATGTATTAAACTATTAAATGAGTTATCAAAACCTTATGAAACACAACAGGGTAAAATATCTCTTTCGTTTAATATTGGTTTGAGCTTTTTCCCGGATGATGCCAAAACTGCAAAAGATTTAATAAATAAAGCTCAAATTGCTTTAGCAGATGCCAAAACAAAAGGCGAGAATCAGGTAGGTTTTTTTAGAAAACAAATCGAGCAAGAATCATCAAAAAAGCTTAAATTGAAAGCAGAGCTTGAACTTGCTTTACTAAACAATGAATTTATTATTTATTATCAGCCATATGTTGATAAAAATAAAAAAATATCGGGCGCAGAAAGCTTATTAAGATGGAAAAAAGGCGCCAATATCATATCGCCAGGAGAATTTTTACCCATATTAGAAGAAACTTCTTTGATTGTTGATGTAGAAAATAATTTATTTGAACAAGTTTTAAAAGACATAAAAGAATTTAACATAGTTAGATACATTCCAATTTCTATAAATTTATCGCTTCAAAGTTTAATGCTAAAGCATATTAAAGACCTCATAATAACAAACTTGAAATACCACAATGTTGATGAGACCTTACTAAAAATTGAGATATTAGAAAGAGCGTTTTTAAACGATTTTAACTATATAAAACGGCTTATTGATGAATTTAGGCAAAATGGTATTTATTTTGCATTAGATGATTTTGGAACAGGTTACTCATCTTTATCTTATCTTACCAGGCTAAATGTTGAATTTCTAAAAATTGATATATCTTTTATTAAAGATTTGCAAAACGATAAGACAAAAAATATCGTTAAATCTATAATATATCTAGCAAAAAGCCTAAATATAAAAACAATTGCAGAAGGTGTAGAAGAGCTGTTACAATTCGATACTTTAAAATCGATGGATTGCGATTATTTCCAAGGTTATCTTTTTTATAAGCCAATGCCAAAAGATAAATTTTTTGAATTATTAAAAAATGGGGGGTGATTTATGATTAATAAACTTGTGATTTTTACTGTCGTAACTTTTTTGCTTTATTTTGCAGGAGGAGCAATAGGTTATATATTTTTTAGGGAATTTGTAAACCAGTACTTTATGTATACATTTAGTATAGCTACAACAGCTTTTGCTATTGCAAATTTTTGGTATTACTACAAAGTAGTGATTGGTCCAACGATAAAAGCAAACAAAGAGTATATGCAGTTGCTTCAAAACGAAAAGCATGATTTAACAAAAAAGTACGAGATGCCAAAGTTTATTGAAGCAGTGGGTGTTTTTTTAAATGACATGCTAACATTTTCCAAAAATATTTTTAGTGAGTTGATACTCAATGCTACAAAAACAGCTGTATTTAATGCAAAATTTAACTTTGAGCTAAAAAATATTACACATCACATGAATGAGACTAAAGACAACTTAGAAGCAATAAATAAAACAATGAATGACTCAACGAAATCAATTGCTGATATCTCAAAAAACATGGAAGGTTTTGCACGTTTTATGGAAGAGGTAAATAACATAAGTAATAAAACGATTTCAATAACAGACGAGATTAACAATGGCTCAAGGCAAACAATGAAAGTGCTTGAAAATAATAATAAGTCAATGGAAAATTTGCAAAACCAGATAGATGGCATAATATCAATTGTAAATATCATAAATGATATATCAAATCAAACTAATCTTCTTGCCTTAAATGCTGCTATTGAAGCAGCCCGTGCTGGCGAGCATGGCAGAGGCTTTGCGGTGGTAGCAGATGAGATAAGAAAGCTTGCAGAACAAACACAGAAACAATCAAAAGAGATAGAAAAAACGATAAATATTGTTGCAGAAAACTTTGATGGTTTAATTGATGGAAATAAAATGATTGGTGACACTATAGATAAAAATATGCATTCTGTACAAGATATGATTATAGCTTTTGAAAACCTTGCAAGTAAAATCAATCAGGCAAACAACATGATAAACACAATAACAGCTGGTATAGAGCAGCAATCAAGTTCAGTAGAAGAAGTAGCTCAAACAGTAGAATACCTTGCAAATTCAGTAAAAGAAATATCAAACAGCCTTGATGCAGTAAGTGCAAAAAGCTTAGATTTAAGCAAAATGTCTTCGCAGGTGGCAAATATTATAAAAAAGGTGAAAGTAGGTAGCCCACTTGAAAAAGTTGTGGAAATTGCAAATCAGGGTGCTAAAGAAATGAAAGAATTCATTGAAGAATCTATTAAAAAGGGTTTAATTTCATCTGAAGATATATGGGATAGAAACTATATTCCTATTCCAAACACTAATCCTCAAAAATATCGCACAAGGTTTACCGACTTTTTTAAAAAATACATTCAACCTATTGAAGATAAATATCTTAATATGGATCCAAACTTTAGGTTTTTTTTACTTACAGACAACAACGGTTATTTAATTCACAATTCAATTTATGATCAACCTCTAACAGGAAATTACGAAAAAGACCTTGTAGGAAACCGATCCATGAGAATATTTAATGACCCTGTGGGATTGGCTGTTGCAAGAAACACTGATAGTGTGATCATTCAGGTATACCCAAGGGATACTGGTGAAGTTATGGCAGATGTTGGTGTACCAGTTTTTATAGAAGGCAAACATTGGGGTGGCATAAGGGTAGGTCTTGCAGTAGAAAATATATAATGGAGGCAATATGAGTATTAAAAAATTACTTAATTTTTCAAATGGATTTTATCTTGTAAGCGCTATTACTTTGTTAATAATTATTGTTTTTTTGGGATACAATGTAAACAATAGTTTAAAAAAAACAGATTTGCAACAAAACTTGGTTTGTAATCTAAATGATATTTTGGTAGCCGGTTTACAAAAAAATGCTTCACTAAACAGTATTTTGATTTACCCAGAAAATCAAAGAGCAAAAAAAAATTTTGAAGTTGCCCAGAAAAACATGGATAAAGCATTGAAAAATGCTTTTAGTATAGCCAATCAAGAACAAAAAATTCAACTTTTAAATTTACAAAAAAACTTAAAATTAGATGAAAAATTTGAGAACCAAATGATTCAAGCTGCAATTGAAGGCTCTGCTCAAGATTATATAGATGAGCTTATGCAACAAAAAATTATTTCTTGGCGAAATGCTTTTCTGGCTTTGCAAAAGATAATTGGTCAAGAAAATCAAAATTACAATAAAGAAAAACAACTAATGCAAAAGTATATTATCGCTACTGTTTTAGTTGTAGTTGTAGCTATGATACTTACAGTTATAGTGGTAGTTATAGTATGGATAATTTTGTATAGAAGAATTTTTGTTCCTCTAAAAAATATAAACTCTCTTGTCTCCACCCTTGCCAAAGGTGGTGGTGATTTAACTATTGTATTGCCAAAGAACTCAAATGACGAATTTGGAGAGCTAACAGATAATCTCAACAAATTCATATCAACGCTTAAAGATATTGTTAGCCAGATTGTTTCAAAGGCAAAAGAAGTCCAATCTTCTGTAAACTCTCTTGCCACTTCAGCTGCTCAAATATCTGCTTCAAGCGAACAGGTAGCATCAAATACAAAAGAGATATCACACGCAACAGAAGACACAGCAAATGCACTATCTGGTATTGCAAGATCAACAGAAGACATAAGGGTATCTTCCGATGAAGCAAAAGAGATAACAGACCAAATGGTAAAACAAATTGAGTCCAATGTAGAAGCAATACTGGAGCTATCTGATTCTATATCCAAAGCAAGCCTTGATGTAAATGATCTAGGGGAAGCTTCAAAGAAAGTAGGAGACATACTAAAGATAATAAACGACATAACTGACCAGATAAACCTGCTTGCCTTGAATGCTGCCATTGAAGCAGCCCGTGCTGGCGAGCATGGCAGAGGCTTTGCAGTGGTTGCAGATGAGATAAGAAAGCTTGCAGAAAAAACACAGAAAGCTACAGATGAAGTAGCTTTGATAATAAAATCCATACAGGAAAAAACCACAAAAGTAGTCAAAGTAATGAACCAAACTCAGCTTGATACACAGGAAAAAGCAAACTCCATTGCCCAAACCAAAGAAAGTGTTTCAGTTGTATCAGATAAAATCTCCAATGTATCAGACCAGGTAAACTCTCTATCTGCTGCAACACAGGAGCTTTCTTCTACAGTTTCAGAGCTTGAGATGCAGGTAAAAGAAATCAGCAAAGCCCAGGAAGAAAATGCCAAAGCAGTAGAAACAATATCAGCCAATGCCCAAAACCTAAAGAACATATCAGAAGGACTGCTATCTACTGTAGGTAAGTTTAAGACTTAAGGTAGCTTTATCTCTTGCGCCTGGCAATGGCTTGCCTACTTTTTGTCATTCTGAAGGGCGATAGCGACGAAGAATCTCCCCACTTAAAAGTGAGATCCTTCGCTATCGCTTCAGGATGACTGACTTCGCTATCGCTTTAAGGTGACTGGCTTCTATAATCACAACGATAATTGCAATATAACTATTGTAGAGTACTTTAAGCGTGCATCCTATAACTTTGAAAATTAGTATGAAATTCTTCGCTTGGCGCTTTAAATTACAAAAATAAGACACTTTAAAGTCATTTCATCAATGTAAATCGTAAAAAGCATTATTTTTTTACAGGGCATTAACCTGAAGAATCGCTTTATTTTTTTGGAATAGAAAAAAAGCCTGTAAGAAAAAAGCTTACAGGCATTACATTTTACCTTTACACATCAAAATACATAAAAAACTCAATTGGGTTAATTGACATACTGTATGGCTTTAATTCTTTTTCTTTCTTGTAGTCAATCCATGTTTTAATTAAATCTTCACTGAATACATCGCCTTTTAGTAAAAATTCATGATCATCTTCTAATGCTTGAAGGGCTTCTTCTAAACTGCCTGGTGCTTTTGGCACATTTGCAAGCTCCTGTGGCGGTAAATCGTATATGTTTTTATCAAGCGGTTCTCCTGGATCAATTTTGTTTAATATGCCATCGATTCCTGCCATAAGCATTGCAGAAAATGCAAGGTATGGATTTGAACTTGGATCTGGAAATCTAACTTCAACCCTCTTAGCCTTTGGAGAGGATGAATACATAGGTATTCTTAGCGCTGCGCTTCTGTTTCTTGAAGAATAAGCCAGGTTAATTGGTGCTTCAAAACCAGGAACCAGCCTTTTGTATGAGTTTACAGTAGGATTTGTAAAAGCTGCTATAGCTTTTCCATGCTTAATAATACCACCCATATAGTACATTGCAATTTCGCTTAGACCAGCATATAGGTTTCCAGCAAATAGAGGCTTTCCGTCTTTCCATAAACTTTGGTGTGAGTGCATGCCTGTGCCGTTATCTCCAAATATAGGCTTTGGCATGAATGTAACTGTTTTGCCATACATGGCTGCTGTGTTTTTTACTATGTATTTGTATTTTAATACTTTATCTGCCATATTAAGCAAGGTATCAAACTTCATATCGATTTCACACTGACCTGCTGTTGCTACTTCGTGGTGGTGAGTTTCAACTTCTATACCGACTTTTTCAAGGTTTAAAATCATTTCTGTGCGCAAATCCTGAAGGCTGTCTGTTGGAGCAACAGGGAAATAG
Organism: Desulfurella sp.; assembly: GCF_023256235.1. NCBI lineage: Bacteria > Pseudomonadati > Campylobacterota > Desulfurellia > Desulfurellales > Desulfurellaceae > Desulfurella > Desulfurella sp. The sequence goes on along the minus strand of NZ_JAGDWY010000007.1, from coordinate 14,447 downwards.
CCTTCTTTGTTTCTAATTTTGTAGCCAAGGTTTGGTTCTTCATCTTTGCCTGAGTTCCATATGCCTTCTTGTGAATCAAGATAATAGTAGCTTGCATTTTGTTTGATATCATACCTTATACTGTCAAGAATGAAAAATTCTAACTCTGGTCCAAAGTAGGCAGTATCAGCAATGCCGGTAGACTTTAGATACTCCTGAGCCTTGTATGCAATATAGCGTGGATGTTTTGGGTATGGTTGTTTTGTTATGGGATCAAGTATACAGCATACCATGTTGAGTGTTGTTACTTCTGTAAAAGGATCCAAAAACGCACTATCTGCATCTGGCACAACAAGCATATCACTTTCATTTATAGACTGCCAGCCTCTAATTGATGAACCGTCAAAACCCAGGCCTTCCGTAAATGTATCTGGCTCTATAACATGCGCTGGTACGCTGAAGTGCTGCCATGTACCAAGTAAATCAACAAATCTTAAGTCAACTACTTTTACCTCTTCGTCTTTAATAAGTTTTAGAACTTTTTCAACTGACATAAAAACCTCCTAAGTTTACTTGGTCTATATTAAGCAAAAAGCGTTCCTAAGTTTATAATAACTTGTTTTTTTAAAGTTTTTAATTGTTTTTCTATTATCACAAGCTTGTATTTTGTTAACAAAATTGTATAATTGTTTACAATGAAGAGCATTAATGTTAACGAAAATTATTTTAGCATACTTCATGAAGTAAGTAAAGTTTTGAGCAGACAAAACAATATAAGGGATGCTTTCAAAAGCATACTTAAATTGCTTTACTCTTATCTTGACATACCGGCAAGTTTTATTGCTTTGTATAACCCTATTGAAAATACATTGGAGATAAAAGAAAGTTTTGGTTTGCTTAAAAAAGAAAAATATAAAGGTGTTTTTAGAGTAGGTGAAGGCATTGTAGGCAGTGTATTTAAAAACGAGATTCCAGCAATCATACATGATCCAAAGGAAAATAAGGATTTTTTAAACAAAATGGGCATTTTAAACCGTTTTGATTTTGATGTAGTTTTTATTGGAACCGTAATAAAAATTGGTGGAGAAAAACTTGGTGTGCTTGGTGTTTACAAAGAAAAAACGCGAAATTTATCATATGAAAATGAGATAAAGTTATTATCAATGATAAGCATTCTGATCGGTTTTGCTCAAAAAATGAATGAAAAACTTGAATTTCAAAAAAGGACATTTGAGCAGGAAAAAGAAATTTTATTAAATAAAATAGAGATTAGAGAGCCTATAGCTGAAATTATAGGTGTTTCAAAACCGATTGATAATTTAAAAAACACTATTTTAAAAGTTGCCAATGTTGATTCGACAGTGCTTTTAGAAGGTGAAAGCGGCACTGGAAAAAGTTTGGTTGCAAAAGTTATACATAAACTAAGTAGCAGAAAAAAAGAAGCTTTTGTTAGTATAAACTGTGCAAGCATACCAGAAAACCTATTAGAAGCAGAACTTTTTGGTTATGAAAAAGGTGCATTTTCTGGTGCAATTTCTCAAAAAAAAGGGAAATTTGAAATAGCAGATAAAGGGACAATTTTTTTGGATGAGATAGGCGATATTCCGTTATCATTACAAGGAAAACTATTAACAGTAATCCAGGAAAAGGAATTCTCCAGGCTTGGCAGTCTAAATACAATTTCTGTAGATGTTAGAATTATTGCAGCGACAAATAAAAATTTATACGAGCTTGTAAACGATGGAAAATTTAGAGAAGATTTATATTACAGGCTTAATGTTATACCTATAAAAATTCCGCCTTTAATTGAGCGAAAAGAAGATATACCAATATTGATAGATTATTTTTTAAAGATATTTAACGAAAAATACAATAAAAGTGTTCAACTTTCAAAGGAAGTTTTAATAGAATTGATTAATTATAACTGGCCTGGTAATGTAAGAGAGCTTGAAAATATTATAGAAAGACTTGTTGTTATGAATGATCATACTATTTATATTAAAGACCTGCCTGCATATATTTCACAAAATATATCATTAAAAAAATATGAAACACCAATTAATAGCGACAAAAATTTACCTAACCAAATACAAAATATTGAAAAAAAACATATAGAAACAGCTTTGAAAGAAACAGGATTTGTAAAATCAAAAGCAGCTAGATTACTTAATCTTACTTTAAGACAATTAGATTACAGAATTCACAAATACAATATAAAACTACAAAAATAAAAAGCACAAACAGACCTTTCTGTTTGTGCTAGGGCCTTAATTAGCAACCTTCTATTTTTGGTTTAGCGGCTTTCTTTGCAGCTGCTGTTGGAGCTTTCTTTTCTACTTTTTTCTCAACTTTTTTCTCTACTTTTTTCTGCTCAGCTGCTTTTGCGCCAAGAGAAAGTGCTGTGGTTAAAAACATTGATGCAACCAACATTGCTAAAACTTTTTTCATGCCATACCTCCATTAAAAATTTTTCAAATTATAGTAACTTTAAAAGTGCAAGTCAAGCATTTTTTTATTAATAAATATTAATATGTTGCTCCATGTTGCAAAAGAAAATTATAAACGCTTTGATTACCACTTTCTTTTGCTGCACCAAGTGCGGTGCCACCAACAACACTTCTTGCATTTACATCAGCACCATGAGCAATTAAAATTTTACAGATTTCTAAATTTCCATAATAGGCTGCATACATTAGCGGGGTTGATCCATTTTTATCTTTAACATTCGGATTTATGCCTTGGGCTAATATCTTTTTTACAAGTGTAGCGTTAGAGTTTGATACAGCTTTAAATAAATCTTCTGGCGTGTATGATTTTTTTGGAATACTTTCTTTTGTTTGTTGTGTAACAGTTGATGTTTTACTGGTATTTACATTTGGATGAATAATATTTTCACTAATTTTTTTAATATCTGCTTTATTAAGCTTCCATTCATTTCCAGATTTAATTAACTCCCAGGTACCTTCGTATGTACTAACTGCTGTTCCATCTTTTATTTTATCTTGTGCTGTTACTATAACATTTGCTTTGGATGTTTGATTATCAAGCTGCGTAATTTCTACATTTTTAAGTTCTGTTGATATAGTGTTTTTAAAACCATCAGACCAAAGATTGTAGGGTTGTTTTGCTTGAAAATTGCTAGAAAGCACACTATAGGCTTCCCGCAAGTTATTTGGTATGTTTTGATAGTAAGTTTTAATTGTATTTAGGATAGCGTTTTTTTCTTCTTCAAGGTTTTGTGGCGTTTGGTTTTGTGTTGCATTGGTTGTTTGTGTTTGTTGAGTGATCATGTTTGAGCTTAATTC
>NZ_JAGDWY010000007.1:9316-11153 GCF_023256235.1 Desulfurella sp. | reverse complement strand
GCGCATGCAATTGAATTGTTTTTATTGCAAGCTATTGTATAAAAATTAATTGCTTGAGCTTCATCTTTTGGAATTTGCGTACCGTTTGCATACATATCTGCAAGTCTAACGCAAGAATCTACATTACCTTTATTGCAGGATTTAGCAAGCAGTTGAGCAGCTTTTGAATACTCTTTTTTGTCAATTAACTCAAGCGCTTTTTTGTGTAAAGAAAACATACTTTTGTATACAAAATAACCCCCAAAAGCCGCTATAGCAATTAATACAACAACAATTATAACTACAAGTAATGAGTCATTTTTAGGTTTTTGAATAACTTTTAAATCAGGTTTTAGTGAGTCTTTAGGTGTGTTTGTTTGTTTTTCTTCTTGTTTTTGTTTATCTTGTTGTGTAATATTGTAACCGCAAAACTTGCAAAACTTTGAAGAATCATCTATTTCTTTACCGCAATTTGGACAAAACATGTTTTGCTCCTTTAACACTAATTTTCTTTTCTTGTATTGCGCTCTATTGCAAGAAGCGCCAAAATGATTGAATACATAAATATTACACCAAGGCCCGAGAGAGCTATTATAAGGTATGTTGACTGACTTGATTGTTTTTTCATTTTGCTTTCTATTATTGAATTTATTTTTTGGTTAAATAAATCATTGTACTGTTTGTAATAATCGTCAAGCTTGTTTGCTGGGGCTTTTTCTAAAACCTCATAAAGTCCATCTAAGTAAGATTTCTGATATTTTGCGTCTATATTGTTTATGTTGCTTACTATATTGTTACTTATATTTTCAAAATTATCTTGAGGTAAATTTAACTTTTTTAGTATCAATTGTGTAATGGATGTTATTTTGTTTTGAATATATTGAGTCCGTTCATTTATTTGTGCAGTATTATTTGAGGTTGTAGCGTTTGTAGTATCTGGGTTTTCTTCATAATAGTTTGTTTTTATAGCTTTTTGAACATCGCTAAAGTTTACTTCAACAGAGCTTTTTGTAGGCAAAAAGTTTCCAACTATAACAACCAATGCGTATATCAGCATGATTAAACCAATAAATGCCATAAAAAAACTAAAAACTCTAACAAGTCTAAAAAAAATCTTATTTTCTACTTTGTTTAAAAATGACATAATTCAAAATACCTCCTAAGTAGCAATTTTTTTAAAAAAACGAAATTTTTGTATTTTTTAGACATAATCTTTATTTTTTAACAAATAAATTCCAATGATTGAGCCAGCCAAGTTTAGAAATAAGCATAACCAAAAAGCTAACGTGAAATCCATCGTTACTACTTGGCTTAATTTTACATTAAATAAAGAATTCGGTACGACTTGTTCATTTAATTGATTTATAGAATTATGCCTAAAAATAATTAGTATTAATAAGTTTAAAATACCAAGTCCGCTTGGTATAGCCAAATAAATAAGTTTTTTAGATTTAACAACATAAATTATTGAAAGAACAAAAGCTACAAGCCCAAATAAAAAAACAAGCAATACCAGTGTACTTTGAATATGTTCATTTCCTATATTTGTACCAAAAGCTAAATTTAAACCAGACAATGATATTTTTTTTGTAGGATCCATTGTACATGATACAAACATAAAAGGAAATAAAAACATTAATAAGGCTAACCCAAACGATGATGGAAATGCTTTTTTGATAAAACTTAAACTGGAAATAATGGATACAGTCTTTGAAAAATCAATATTTGATGCAGAAAATAAGTTTGTGTTTTGGTTTTTTTCAATTTTTGCTCCACAAAACTTACAAAACTTTGAAGAATCATCTATTTCTTTGCCACAGTTTGGACAAAACATTAACCCTCCTGGTGTATTATTTCA
>NZ_JAGDWY010000007.1:7374-9306 GCF_023256235.1 Desulfurella sp. | reverse complement strand
CAAATTTGTAACATTTTATTTAAAAAAGTATATTTTGTAAAGCAAAATTTAAAAAATTTTTTTAATATTGAATATTTTGCAAAATTTGTTATTATAAACCATTATGGTATATGTGCTAAATGGCCCTATTTTAACAGATTTTGGGCTGTATAGATACAAAAAAATAAGCATTTTGCAAGCAAAGAAAATCTTAAATAAAAATGTGTTTGTGTCAGCTATAGGTCATGAAGCAACAGCAATATTTTTAAGTGAACTTTTAGAGCTTGATATTAAATATAACCGCATAACAATTAAAATGAAACAGGGAGATTTAGCTATAGTATTTCATTTGCTTACAAGGCTTAAAGAAGGCCAGGTGTTGAATATAAAAGAATTGTGCAGTAAAGATTATACATTAGGTATTTTAAAAAGACTGGAGTAGGTGATTGCCTTGAAGGTATCAATTACAAGCAAAGATGCGTTGATTTTAGTAGACATTCAAAACGATTTTTGTGTGGGCAGTTTAGCTGTACCAAATGCCTGTGATATTATCAAATTTGCCAATTCTTATATAGAGTTTTTTGAAAAAAACAATAGACCTGTTTTTGCCACAAGAGATTGGCATCCAAAAAATCATTCGTCTTTTAAAGAATTTGGAGGTATATGGCCTATTCATTGTATTCAAAATACAGATGGATCAATGTTTTATAAAGATTTAAGGTTACCAAATGACACACTTATTATTTCAAAAGGAACAAATCCAGATAAAGACGCATATTCTGGTTTTGATGGTACAGACCTTAATGATAAATTAAAGAATTTAAATATTAAGCGATTATTTGTGGGTGGACTTGCTACGGATTATTGTGTAAAAGCAACAATTTTGGATGCGCTTTCTTTTAACTATACTACATTTTTTTTGCACGATGCTTCAAAGGCTGTAAATTTAAAACCAGATGATGAAGTATTGTCTATCAATGAAATGCTAAAAGCGGGCGCTATTTTAATTGATTTCAATGATTTAGTCCAATAATTTTAGGTGATTTCATGACAAAAAAAATTAAGATACTTTTGCTTTTTTTTGTACCATTTTTACTTAGTGCGTGTCATCAATATCATTCTAAAGAATATTACTTATCACATCCTAAAAAATGCGTTGAAAGACTTCACTATTGCAAACAAAACTACGGCACAATTATGTACGAAAATCAAGATTGTAAAAACGCATACGAAGCTTATATTGAGCTATCACACGCTAACATGAAACAGAATTTGCATTAATTTACCAAATCCAAACGAAAATGCAGCGGCAAAAAAAGATGAGGTTACCATTTCAAATACTTTTTTTCTTATAGAAATACCTGATACTATTGAAACAACTGTACCAACGCTAGATAAAGCTAAAAATGCAAGCAATATTGAAAAAGGCAACGCGCTCATTGAGGTTTTAAAGATAAAAAAGGGTGTAACGGGAAACAGTACGCCAATCAAATATGCTATAGCTGTAAAAAAACCTGATTTCAATTCATTTTCTTCTACTTCCTGAGTTAAAAATTTTGATAAATCAGTATTTGAGTCCTGGAGTTTTTTAGTAATCTCAGTAGCTATATTTTCATCTATGTTTGAGTCAATAAGATCTTGTTTTAATACTTCAATTGCACGCTTTGGCGCAACGCTAAACAACATCTCATTTCTTTCATTTTTGCTTTGAGCAATTTGTCTTTGGGATCTAACGGATATAAATGCGCCAATACCCATGGAAAGTGCTCCGGCAATGCCCACAATTGAACCGCTTATTCCAACCAAAAAAGGATTGGCAAAGTACACAGCACTAAGTCCTGCAACTGTACCCAAAATTTCAACAATGCCGTCATTCATTCCCAGTATAAAATCCCTTACATTGTTTGCGCCAAATTTTTTTGATTCTTTATTAAATATACTTTCATGCTCAAT
>NZ_JAGDWY010000007.1:0-7364 GCF_023256235.1 Desulfurella sp. | reverse complement strand
TGCTCAATTTCTTCTAAAATAATATTTTTCAAAATAGCTTTTTCTTTTTCGTCAAGTGCGTTTGAATTTAAAAAGCTATAGTATTCTTTTACTGTTGAGTTTTCACCGGCTTCTAATAAAGATACAATTATTGCAGCAGATATGAATTTTTGCAAAAAAACTGCTATTTTGATCTTTGATGTATTTATTTTATCTTTAAGCTCTATATTATACTTTTTAGCAATTTTTTTCCAGAAAAGCGAGTGATTTTTTTCAATTTGTGCAATTTCACTTAAGCGGTTTTTTAATTCTTCATCTTTTTGTGATTTTGACAATGCTAAATATAAGTGATAATCGTTTATTTCTCCTTGATAAAACTTTTCAATCAAATTCAAAAAATTTTCCATTTTACATCCCTTCGTGTATAATTCATATATAATAAATTTAATTTTGTCAAGTTTAGAGGGAGTTTTTATGTGTGATGTATATGCTATTAAATTTAGCGAGCTTGTTAAAATAGTTGAACGCTTAAGAAAAGAATGCCCCTGGGATAAAGAGCAAACCAATCAATCTATAAAAAACAACCTTATAGAAGAAGCTTATGAGCTATACGAAGCCTTAGAAGAAGATAATGATCAAAAGATTATTGAGGAGTTAGGTGACTGTCTATTGCAGGTAGTTTTTCACTGTGTTATAAAAAACGAAAATGGTAATTTTAGTTTGATTGACGTTATTGATAGTTTGATAGAAAAACTAATCAAGCGTCACCCCCATGTTTTTGGCAAAAAACAATTAAATACAGTACAGGAAGTATTATCCCAATGGGATAGCATTAAGCAAAAAGATAAAAAATCTATACTTGAAGGTATACCAAAAAGAATGCCATCGCTTTTTAGAGCTTATAAGGTCCAGAAAAGATTATCAAAAGTTGGCCTGGAATTTGATGATGCAATAAATGCAGAAACCAAAATTTACGAAGAGTTGAGCGAGTTTAAACAAGCAAAAACTACAGATCAAAAAAAAGAAGAACTTGGGGATGTATTGTTTAGCATAGTTAATTTTGCAAGGTTTTTTGATATTGACCCAGAAGAAGCTCTTCATATATCAATAGATAAAATAATTAAAAGGTTTGAATACATTGAAAAAAAATTAAACGGCAATTTTGATGGCGTCTCAAAAGAATTATTAAACAAACTGTGGGATGAATCAAAGAATCTAATTTGAATTATCAGTCTCAAAAAAGCTTCTTTTAAAATAATTTACTTATATTTACATTTTATTTACATAAATATGAAGAAAATTTAATAAAAAAACCATACTATTAAGCCAACAAATTATTGAGAGGAGGTTTTGCATGGTAAAGCAAAAACTGAAAAAAAGTGTACTTTCTTTGACTGTCATAGCTGCTCTTGGATTTACAAGCGCAAGCTATGCTGGGACTGTTACAACAAAGACTGACACAAACATTACATTGTATGGTTTTACTCAAATGTATTTTGATTGGTACAATAATCAAAGTTTTCTCGGAACCAGCGCATCCAAAGAGTATTCTGGTGGTAAGTTAAATATTCCTGCGCAAACAAGTTTTGGTTCAACTGCAAATTATACGCGTTTGGGTTTTAACCTTGACAATAAAGCAGAAGGTATAAAAGGCGTAATAGAAGGTGATTTTAAAGGTGGTGGTGCTAATATTGGTACAGATGGCAATGGCAATTTTCGCTTAAGGAGGGCTTTTTTTGTTAAAGAGTTCTGCCAGGAAGGTTGCAATTATACGCCATGGTTGCTTGTAGGACAAGATTACACCCCCGGTAATTTTGATGTATATTCTCTAAATGGTTTAAACAATACAGCTGGTACGGATTTGACGAAAAAAATCCCACAGGTTGCATTTGGTGTAAAATTGGATTTAGGGGCTGCAAAATTAAACCCATATATAACATTTGAAGATATTCAAGGATATGTAACAAGTAAAGTATCACAAAGAGCATCTAAGCCAGGCATTGGTATAAAAGTACCAGTAGAGTTTGAAACTGGTCTTGGATCACCTGCGAAATTTTATGCACAATTTCAATGGCAGCAAACAAAACAAACATATAACAACAGCGATAATAGTGAAAACTCTTATATCGTAGGAACCGGATTAGAGTTGCCAATATATGCATTCAGCTTAAAAGGTGACATTTATTATGCTAAAGCCTTTACAGGTTTTGGCGCCCCAACGGATAAAATATCACCCCCTTCTTTTTATTTAAATGGTAATTCACTTGAGAAGGTTAGCTCTACAGGATGGGCACTGCAAGCTAAGGTTGATTTTAATAAATTAGCTCAAGTACCAATTAGTATTGCTGGAGGTTACTCTCAAATTATATACGGAAATCTTACTACGCTTTCAAGTTCAGACTATGCAAGAAAAGCCGCTACAGTATATGCTAATTTGGCTTACAATTTAACAAAATCTGCATCTTTGGGTTTAGAATACGATAGAAATATTACCTATTATGTTGGATCTAAAAACGATCCAAACCATGCTCAATATTCAAATCAGGTGTTTTTAGTTGGTACTTATAAATTTTAAACCCATCTAAATTCTATTATATAAAGATGGGTTAGTTTAAGCCTTTTTTTCATACTAACCCCCCAAAAAAGCTTAGTTACTTTTTATTAAGTAACTAAGCTTTTTTTATTTTGGTAAGTTTTACAATTTTTTTAAAAGTGAGCCTTGTAAAATGCAAGGCTCTGTGTGCAGAATCAACAGATTTTTGAAAGATAATTTAATATATCTGAAGTAAGAGGTGTAGCCTTTTTTGTGTTTTTATCAATAGCTACAAGCGTAGTTAAACCTTTGGCAAATATTTTATTATCATTTTTAACTATGTATGATATATCAAAACTTGAGTTACCAATTTTTTCAATTTTTAATTCTACAAATACGATATCATTAAATAAAATTGGTTCTAAATATTCACATGATTGTTTTGCTACTACAAACCAAATGGTATCAGACACTTTTTGAAAAATCTGTCCAAGCGCTACAATGCGTGCATATTCAAAATATGTAAAATACACTGCGCTGTTTACATGCGTATACATATCAAAATCGCTGAATCTCTTTTGAATTTCTACTATCATTTTCCAAGCATTCCTTCTTTCATGGATTTATCTGGTGGTTTTGGGCCAAAATAAACCATAATTATTGCTTTTTGAAGCTCTGGAGAATGAATTTGACCAATTAAAGAGCCATTTTCGTATACCTGTGTATTGCCATTTTCGAGTAAAGCTATTTCTATTGAGTCACCTTTTTTAAAGCCATGTGTAAAAAGATTGAGAAAACTTTTTTCTTCACTTGTGCCTATAATTGATGGGTAATTATCTCTAAAACCTTCTTTAAATGCTCCTATAACCTTATCTTTGCTAATATTTGGATACACAAAATACATAACAATGACTTTATTTTGTTTAGATGAAAGAAGTTGTTCAGTGGAATGAACTCTTTCTTGGGTATATAAAGCTCCTACATAAATTTTTATACCGAGAAAACTATAATGTCTAATCCCATAACCATTCAACTGCAATTGTGTTGAATTAAGCATTAATGTATTTTTTACATTAACACCGTCTACATTTACTGCATATGATACTTTTGCCAAAAACAATATACCAAATACAATTAATAAGAGTTTTTTCATTTTTGATGCCCCCTTATTTATTTTGTTCATTTTTGTTTTGTTCAATTATAGATAAAATGCGTTTTCTGTATTCTACTATATCGTTTCTTAAAGAGGCTAATTTTGAAATCCTGCTATCAATCTTATCAATATGATCATCTAATATTTCAATCAATTTTGGCATAATAGTAATTGATTGCTTATGCTGATTATAAATATCTGCTAGTTCTAACATTTCTTTTAAGGTTAAACCCAATTCTTTAAGCTTTAAAATAAACTTTATACGCCTTATATCTTCATTAGAGTACAGTCTTATACCATTTTCTATACGAAGCGGAGGATCTAACAAACCAAACTCTTCGTAATATCTAATTGTTCTTGGCGTTATACCCAATTTCTTTGAAACCTCTCCAATTTGAAAATATTCTTCGTTATTAATGTTATTCATAACACACTCACTCTTACGTTAAAAATCATAATTTACATTTATCATATTAATTTTAGTTTGTCAATAGAAAAATAAATAAATTTTTACTTGACATTTACGTAAATTATTATAGAATATTTAAAGTTAATATTTTAATTAAGTATGCTTATTTTAAAAGGAGGTTATTATGAATATCCTGGTGTGTATCAAACAGGTTCCTGATATGGAATCTAAATTTAAAATCTCAAGTGATGGACAATGGTATGAACAGTCTGATTTGACTTTTAAAATCAATGAATATGATGAGTATGCCATTGAAGAAGCAGTAAGGCTTAAAGAAAAGTTAGGCAGTGCTGAAGTTGTAGCACTTTCTATTGGTCCAGAACGCACAAAAGAAGCAATAAGAAAAGCTTTAGCTATTGGTGCGGACAAAGGTGTACATGTACTTGATGATGAATCACACAAAAAAGACCCGTTTCAAATTGCTACAATAATTGCAAATTATGCTAAAGATAAAAACTTTGATATTATATTTTTAGGCATGCAGTCTCAAGATAGGGCTTCTGCTGTAGTAGGACCCACATTATCTGAGTTATTAAACTATAATTGCGTAACTACAATTGTTAGCTTTGAATACAAAGACGGTAAAGTAAATGTTAAAAGAGAATTAGAAGGTGGTATAAAAGCAAAAGTATCTGCAAAACTACCTGTTGTGTTAACCTGTCAGCTTGGTTTAAATACCGTAAGATACCCCACATTGCCAAACATTATGAAAGCAAAAAAGAAAGAATTGATTACTATAAATGTTAATGAGCTTTTAAATGAACAACCAAGGGTTATAAACCTGAAAGCTTACATACCAGAAAAGAAAAAAGGTGGCATAATCCTTGAAGGTAAATCAGACGAAGTAGCTGATAAGCTAATTAGTATACTCAAAGAAAAAACACAGGTTTTAAGGTAGGAGGTAAAATATGAAAGCACTTTTGATTGGTGAATACAAAAATGGACATATAGATGAATCTTTTTATGAGCTTGTAGGCTTTGCAAATAAAATTGGCGCAGATTCAGTTGGTTTTGCTGTAGCACCCCTTGATGTAAATATAGAGTATGCAGGAAAAGTATATATAGCAGATGTATCAAAAGCAAAAGAATACAACCCAAAGGTACACAAAAACCTTATATTAAAATTAATAGAACAAGAAAACCCTGATATTGTTGTATTCAGTCACTCTTCATATGGCTGGGACTTAGCTCCAAGGCTAGCTGCAGCACTAAAAGCAGCTCAAATATCTGAGATTATAGATGTGGATAATGATGAATACATTGTGCCATTTTGCAATGCAAAACTTAGAAGAAAAGTAAAGCCAAACACTCAAAAAGCTGTATTGACACTTCAGGTTGGGGCATTTTCTCCTGTTAAGTCCAATACTGCCCAAATTGAACCTTTAGATTATATTGAGCAGGATGATAACTTAGAGTTTCAGGGCTTTGAAATAACAGAAAAAACAGGTGTTGATTTAACAAAAGCCGAAGTGATTGTTTCTGCAGGCAGGGGTGTAGGAAAGAAAGAAAACATTGAAATTGTAAGAAACCTTGCAAAAGCTCTAAAAGGTGAGCTTGGCGCTTCAAGACCTGTAGTAGATGCAGGCTGGCTAGATGAAAGCTACCAGGTTGGAACTACAGGACAAACAGTTGCGCCAAAACTCTATATTGCCTGTGGTATATCTGGTGCCATACAGCATTTAGCTGGCATGAAAAAATCTAACTTTATTGTAGCAATAAACAAAGATAAAGATGCACCCATTGCCGAAGTAGCAGATGTATTTGTAGTAGCTGACCTATTAGAGTTTGTGCCTGTATTAACAAGTAAATTAACTAAATAGGTTTTAATTAAATTATACTTGACTTTATCTCCCCTTTGTGTTAGTTTATATGTAAAACTAACGTAAAGGGGAGGTGTCATGTATAAATTCTTAAAAATAATTGAAAGTAAACAAAAAATAAAATTAATAGTTCAAATAGCTCAAATCAAATTAAAATTTATTTATCTTTTTTTAAGTAATGTAATTTTGTATGACTTTCAAGTTATGATAAAGTTAAATCAATAAATCAGGAGGTTTTTTATGAGAGAGGTGTATGTAATTGAAGCCCTAAGAACGCCATTTGGATCATTTGGTGGAAATTTATCAGGTGTTGAAGCACCACTTCTTGCGAGCGAGGTAATTAAAGAGTTGCTCAAACGCACAAATATTTCTGGCGATGATGTTGATGAAATTATCATGGGCGAGGTTTTAAGCGGTGGAGTTGGCCAGGCGCCGGCAAGGCAGGCTATGATTTATGCAGGTCTTCCATATAAAGTACATGCAATGACAATCAATAAAGTATGTGGTTCTGGTTTAAAGGCTATTATGCTTGGTGCTGGATCTATTATGCTTGGTGATAGTGATATTGTGATTGCTGGCGGTGCAGAAAATATGTCAAAAGCCCCATACTACCTAAAAAATGCAAGGTATGGTTACCGCATGGGAAATGGAGATCTAATAGACGGTATGATTTTTGATGGTTTATGGGATCCATATGATAATATTCACATGGGCACAATTGCAGAAAATATAGCAAAAAAACACTCAATAGGCAGAAAAGAACAGGATGATTATGCAATTAGATCATACGAGCTTGCTCAAAAGGCACAAGATAGCGTATTTAAAGACGAGATAGTTCCGTTTGTGATAAAGGATAAAAAAGGCGATAAAGTTATTGATAAAGATGAAGATCCATACAAAGTAGTATTCGATAAAATTCCTACGCTTAAGGGTGCATTTGTAAAAGACGGCACAGTTACTGCGGCTAACTCATCTACAATATCAGATGGTGCAGCTTTGTGTATTCTTGCCAGCCAAGATGCACTAAAAAAATATAATCTAAAACCACTTGCTAAACTTGTCGCATATTCTACAAACTCACTACCCCCACAGCAGTTCCCTGAAGCTCCAGTTGGCGCAATAGAAAAGGTAATAAAAAAAGCAGGATTATCGCTTAAAGACATAGACTTATTTGAGATAAATGAGGCATTTGCTGTTGTAGTGTTAGTTGCTATAAAACAGCTTGGTCTTGATATAAATAAAGTAAACGTAAATGGCGGTGCTGTTTCTATAGGTCACCCAATTGGTGCAAGTGGTGGCAGACTCGTTGCTACGCTTGTAAAGCAAATGAAAAGACAAAATGCCAAATACGGACTTGCCACTCTTTGCATAGGTGGTGGTGAAGCAGTGGCAGCGATATTTGAAAATGTT
>NZ_JAGDWY010000006.1:12166-13602 GCF_023256235.1 Desulfurella sp. | reverse complement strand
AAGAAAAAATAACAAAAATGCTTTAAAAAAAGAATTATTAAGATGAGTAGTTAATGGGGCAGGAGATTAGGGTTTTATAGTGCATAGTGGTAAAACCTGCATTACAAGAAATCAAACAATACCTATCTGAATTCGAAAAAAAATTATTTAAATTGTCAATTTTTTAAGAATTGATTTTTGTCTAAAAAAATAAATGGGGTGAGTAGTGGGACTTGAACCCACGGCCCCCAGGGCCACAACCTGGTGCTCTAACCAAACTGAGCTATACCCACCACAAAATGGTGAGCCGCGAAGGGATCGAACCTTCGACCGACGGATTAAGAGTCCGTTGCTCTACCAGCTGAGCTAGCGGCCCACACACCATTTATGATAATTATAAGAAAAATTTTGTCAAGAAAAATGAATTTTTAAAAAACAATATAAATATCTTAAATAATCATTACAAACAAGATTTTAATGGATTTTTTTTATTTTTTGACTAAAATTACATCTTAATGATATATGTGGGGCGAGACTGAAAAAGGAGGTTTTATGCAAATTAAAAGGAGAACCTTTTTAAAGGGTGCTTTGGCTGGGTCTGCATTATTGTCTGTGCCTTTAATTTTTGATTCAAAAGCACAGGCAAGGGAAGAATTAAAACCATATAAGCCCGATAAGGTAACCTTTAATTTTTGTGAAATGTGTTTTTGGAATTGTACGGAAAAAGTTTTTGTAAATGATGGCAAAGTTAGAAAACTTGAAGGCAATGACAAAAGTCCATTAAATTGGGGTAAATTATGTGCAAAAGGTCAAGCTGGTATTAAAACTCTATACGATGATAATAGATTAAAAACTCCATTGATTAGAGTTGGCGAACGTGGCGAAGGCAAATGGAAAAAGGTTT
This sequence comes from Desulfurella sp., assembly GCF_023256235.1. NCBI lineage: Bacteria > Pseudomonadati > Campylobacterota > Desulfurellia > Desulfurellales > Desulfurellaceae > Desulfurella > Desulfurella sp. The sequence continues at coordinate 12,719 of NZ_JAGDWY010000006.1, read as the reverse complement.
CCTGGGAAGAAGCTTTTGAGTTTGCTGCAAAAAAATTTAAAGAAGTCATAGATAAATACGGACCAGAAACAATCGCTCTTGAAATGCATGGTACAGGAGAGCCTGCAATTCACAGGCTTTTTGAAGTCTTAGGTGGGACAACAAACTTTGCAATACCTGCATATTCTCAATGTACAGGTTCTAGAGACGTTGGATTTTATTATACATTTGGTGCAGCACTTGGTGGCCATGAGCCGTATGACTTGTCAAACAGTAGATATATAATTTTAATTGGTAGAAATGAGACAGAATCACTCCATGTAAGTGAGCTTTACCATTTTGCAAAAGCTATTGGCAATAAAGCCAAAATAGTATATGTTGATCCAAGGTATACACATACAGCAGCAAAAGCTGACAGATTCTTGCAAATTAAACCCGGGACAGATACTGCTTTTGTTTTAGCGCTTATCAATGTTATGGTAACAGAAGATTTGATTAATCACGATTTTGTAGAAAAATATACAACAGGCTACGATAAACTAAAACCGCATATAGTAAAATACACACCGCAATG
>NZ_JAGDWY010000006.1:10142-12156 GCF_023256235.1 Desulfurella sp. | reverse complement strand
ATGGGCTGAAAGCCAAACAGGCATAAAAGCAGATGAAATTATCCAAATTGCAAGAGAGATTTCTTCTTTTGCACCAAACTGTATCATAGTCCCACCTCGAAGGTCAACCAGATATGGCTTTGATACACAGCTTTCACGCGCTATTGCTATTGCAAATGCCTTGCTTGGTAACTGGTTTCAGCCTGGTGGTTTTTTTAAAGCAAATAAAATCAAAGTTCCAAATGCAGATATGCCAGATGTTGAAGAATCAAAATATGCTCAACTAGCCCAACAAAGAAATGCAGCTAATGCTGTTTTGTCACTTACAAATTTACCTAACACTACACAAGAAATTGTAGGGGTACTTGGACTTGATAATGTTTTATGGGAAGCTATAAGAACACAAAAGCCATATCCAATCAAAGCGATGATTAGCTATGCCACAAACCCATTATTCCATAATGGTGATTCAAATAAGATTAAAGAAGCCATCAATAAACTTGATTTTTATATGGTAGTTGACATATTGCCATGGGAGCATACACTTTACGCAGACATTGTATTTCCCGAATCTACATATCTTGAAATGTATGCTGCCTTAAAAACCATCAGCTGGAAATATCCATACGTGCACTTTAGAGAGCCAGCTGTTGACCCAGTTTATGATACAAGAGATATTTGGGCAATAGCACACGGTATAGCAAAACACATGGGTCTTGGCGAATTTTTCCCATACACAGATGCAAAAGGCGTATTCTTTAGCTCATTAAACCAAATGCCAAAAGACCAAAGAGACAAATTACTAAAAGATGGTGTAATATCACTTGGACCAATACCAGAAGATGTTGATTTAAGCGGTAATATTGATCCAAAAGTAGCTTATCAAAAAATGCTTGATGCATACAAAAAGGCACCATTTAATCCATATCCAATTGCTTTAGGAGAAGATGTAAGTTTTAATACTGGCAGCGGAAAAATCGATATTTACTGCGAATCCTTAAAAGAAGGCGGGTTTGATCCACTACCAACCTACACTCCGCCAAATAAATCAAAAAAACAAAATGAATTCAGGCTTGTTTTTGGTAGAGTAGCAGTTCATACACACGCAAGAACTCAAGATAACGAATGGTTGCTTGAGCACTATGATAACAATAGTGTATGGATCAACCCAAAAGATGCTAAAGCTATAAATATCAAAGATGGTGATAAGGTAGTATTGGTTAAAGGTAATCTTAAATCACCCTACACTGTTAAAGCTAAAGTGACAGATAAAATCATAGAAGGCACAATATTCATTGCTCATGGTTGGGGTAGATTTTCACCTTACACTACAAGATGTTATAAAAAAGGTGTTTCAGATGCTGAGTTTTGTTCTAATGATTCTGATCCGCTAAGTGGGGCTGCTGCTTTCTTGAATTCATTTGTTAGCATCGAAAAAACCTAAAGGAGGTTAATAGCAATGTTTGAAAGACCAAAAAAAGAAAAAAACTATGCTATGGTTATAGTTCAAGATAGATGCGTAAACTGCAAGGCATGCGAAGTTGCTTGCAAAGCAATGTGGGAAGTACCAGATGGAAAGCTAAACTACCGTACACAAGTTTTGGATATAGAAAAAATAGAAAACGGCGTCAGAAAAATGACGTTTATGCCTATTTTATGCAATCAATGCGATAATCCGCCTTGCGTATGGGTGTGTCCAACAGGTGCAAGCTATAAAAGAAAAAGCGATGGCATTGTTCTTGTTACGCCTAATATGTGCATTGGTTGCAAAGCATGTATGGAAGCATGTCCATATGATGCAAGGTATTACAATGAAGAATTAGGTGCTGTTGATAAATGCACATTTTGTTTGCCAAGGCTTGAGAGCGGTTTGGAACCTGCATGTGTTCAAACATGCGTGGGTGGCTCAAGAAATTTTGGTGACTTAAATGATCCAAACTCTATTGTCTCTAAATTACTCAAAGAAGCTACAAATTACTGGGTTTTAAAACCAGAAGATGGCACTTTTCCTAATGATTTTTACATTAGCAATTCT
>NZ_JAGDWY010000006.1:5000-10132 GCF_023256235.1 Desulfurella sp. | reverse complement strand
ATCAGCAATTCTGCAAAAGTAGAATAAACTTTTAGCTCGTAAAAAAGGGGCTTAATTGTGCCCCTTTTTTACATTTCTTTTTCTAAAACTTCAGCTAATTTCTTGAGATCTTTCATTAAATTTTCAAATTCTGGTATCGTTAGTTGCTGCGAAGCATCTGATATTGCAATTTCTGGCTTGTAATGCACCTCAATAATTAGCCCATCTGCACCTGCTGCAATAGCTGCTTTTGAAAGCGCTGCCACATAATCTCTTTTTCCTGCTGCATGAGATGGATCAATAATTACAGGCAAATGCGTAAGTTTTTTTAAAACTGGCACAGCAGATATATCAAGAGTATTTCTTGTTGCAGTTTCAAAGGTTCTAATACCTCTTTCGCATAATACTACATTAGCATTTCCTTCACTCATTACATATTCGGCACTCATAAGCAATTCTTCTATCGTTGTTGACATTCCTCGCTTTAGTAAAACTGGCTTTGTTGTCTGGCCCACAAGCTTTAAAAGTGCAAAATTTTGAATATTTCTTGCTCCAATTTGCAAAACATCTGCATAATCTAAAATCAAATCCAAATCTTTTGGATTCATAACTTCTGTCACAATTGGCAGGCCTGTTTCATCCTTTGCTTCTTTTAACAGTTTTAAACCTTCTTCACCAAGGCCTTGAAAAGTATATGGATTTGTACGTGGCTTATATGCACCACCTCTTAATAGTTTTGCACCAGCTGATTTTACTCCTTTTGCGGTTGTTAGTATTTGATGACGATTTTCTACAGAACAAGGTCCTGCAATAACTGTAAATTTTCCTTCACCAATAGGAATTCCATTAACATAAACTGTAGTCGGCTCTGGCCTGTTTTCTATGCTTGCAAGTTTATATGGTTTTGACACTCTATAGACAGTTTCTACTCCGCTTTCCATAGACAACAATGATAATGGATCTATCTTAAGCTTATCTTTTGAAAATTCCCCAACAACACCTATAACTGTACGTTCACTTCCCTTACTTACATGGCTTGTAAAGCCTAATTCGCTAATTTTTTTAACGACACCCTCAATCTGCTTATCTGTAGCAGACTTTTTCATTATAACTATCATAAAACCTCCTCATAAATTTTTTGCAAAAAAAAAGCCGGTTGGAGTAGTCCACCCCAACCGGCTAAATAAAGCCTTACAAAAGGATAGACTACTCCCGCCAGCTATAAAAGTAATACCACCAATATGATAGATTTATATCTTGCCCAGCCAAAATAGAATCAAAATTTTTCATAGTTTTTTATATATCATAATTTTTTATGTATTTCAAGAAAAAACTTAAAACAAACAATATTGAAATAATAAGCATTTTACAAATTTTTAATAAAATCTTGATATTGGCATAAATTTAGTTTATATTTAAATTTAAGGTGTAATTATGGAAATATCTGAATTAACGGGCTACATTCAAAAATATGGTTTGTTGTTTGTATTTATCTTTACATTTTTAGAAACTGTCGTTTTTGCAAGCCTCATTGTTCCAGGCGAAACCGCGGTAGTATTAGCTGGTATAATGGCCCAAAAAGGATACTTAAAAATAGAATCTTTGTTAATCGTTGTTATAGTTGCAGCTTTTTTAGGTTATTTAACAAGTTATTTTATTGGCACATTCTTCGGAGACATTATCATAAAAAAAAGGCTGCTAAAAGATAAATACTACAAACCAACACAGTATTTTTTTGATAGATATGGCGGCATATCTGTTTTGTTTAGCAGGTTTTTATCGCTTTTGAGGAGCTTTACTGCATTAGTTGCTGGTATTTCTAAAATGAATTTTGCTGTATTTGTCATATTCGATGCTATAGGTGCTGTTTTATGGAGCTTTTTTTATGTGTATTTGGGGTATTTTTTAGGTTTTCAATTCCAGGAGGTTGAAAAGTATTTCGGAATAGTAGGTATCATAATGTTAGTCGGAGGAATTTTGATCTTGTACATATTTTATAAATACAAGTCAAAAAGGAGGTAATCATGGAAAAACTTATCTTGAGCATCCCTTTTTTTGCTGCAAACTCTCACGGAGAATTTGTAGCAAGATCAACAAGTGCAAACGGCTTTGAATCTGGACCGTACCCTGAAGGATTTAATCTTGATGACAAATTAGATTGTATCGTTGGTTTTAATGAATTTGAAAAACTTCAAAGAATATCAAAAAACGAGTATCAAAATATAATAATTTTATTTAGAGCGATAGTTCACAATGAGCAAGTTAAACATTTGATAATTGGTTTTTATGAAACAAACAAACTGGATTTAAAGGAAATTTCGCCTGGTAAATATCAAATAACTGCACAAAAAGCCCACTTTGTAACAACAAATGAGTCACTAGACGTATCAGACAAAATAATAGCCTACAACCTACAAAATAAGATTTTACGCTCAAATAGCCAAAACCATCCAGAGTATGCAGTTTGGCTAAACGATTGGTACAATAATATTTCTTCAAAAGAAAATAAATTCTTTCAATATAAAGATTACTGCCTGCAATTAAGGCAAAAATCGCTTACTTAAAAGGGGGATATTTATGGGCGAGGTAAATAAAAAAGTAATTGCAATATGTGGAGCAGGAGGCTGTGGTAAAAGCACACTTGTAGAAGACATACTCTTTATAAACAAAAAAATAACAAGAAAAGGCTCAACCGAAAAAGGCAATCTCGCAATGGATTTTGATAGCGAGGAAATTGAAAGAAAAGTTTCAATACAGCTTTCCATTGCAAATATTCAAAATAACAACACCATAATTTATTTAATTGATACACCAGGTTACCATAACTTTATAGGTGATGCATTATGTGGCATTAGAGCCTCGGATAGTGCTATTTTGGTAGTCGATATTCTCGAAGGCGTAAAAGCTCAAACAGAAAGGTTTTATTATGAGCTTGAAAAAGAAAACAAACCTTTTATTGTTTTTGTGAATGCTATTGATAAAGAAAACAGTAATTTTTCAAATGCTTTGAAATCTATAAATGAATTATTTAAAGCAATTGCTTTTCAAATACCAATTAAAGATAAAGAAAAAGTTATTGGCTACATTGATACATTAAGCTTAAAAGCGTACGATTTTAATCAAAAAGAAATAGAGTTACCCCAACACCTAAAAGAAGAAGCAAACAATTATCATTCTTTGATAATTGAAGAAGTGTCTTCTTTAAATGATGAATTATTAGAAAATTATTTATCAGGCGAAGAGTTAAATCAAAATCTATTTAATAATACTTTAAAAGAAGCTATAGCTTCTCAAAAATTAATACCAGTACTTGTAGGCAGTGCTCTGGCAGGTTATAATACCCAAACATTAATTGATTTTGCAAACACATATTTGCCTTCAGCTAAAAATGAAGATAATACTTCAAAAGGCTTTGTTTTTAAAACCTACAATGATCCTCAATCTGGAAAATTAAGCCTTATTAGAATCCTAAGCGGTAAATTTACACCAGATAGCATTTATTACAACTTAAACAAAGACCAGGAAGAACGCATTGGATCCATACAAACTTTGATTGGCAAAAACCCTATAAATCTTACATCAGCTGAAGCAGGAGATATAATTGCAGTAGCTAAATTAAAATATACACAAACAGGCGATACATTATCAAATGACAAAAAAGACACGCCAGTTGAGTTTGTAAAAATGCCATTGCCTTTTATTTCCTATGCAGTATATGGTTCATCAAAAAATGACGACGAAAAAATTTCAACATACATGAGCAAAATTCTGGAATCAGATCTAACACTATCTTTTAAGAAAAATACCGAAACGAACGAATTTATACTAACAGGTATGGGTACAAATCATTTGGAAGTTGTAGTTTCGCGCCTTAAAAAATTTGGCCTTGATATAAAACTAAAACTACCAAAAGTAGCATACAAAGAAACTATAAAGGATAAAACCACACACAAAGCAAGATTTAAAAAACAAACAGGCGGTCATGGACAATTTGGAGACGTAACAATAGAAATAGAACCTCTACCAAGAGGTGCTGGGTTTGAATTTGTTGACATGATAGTAGGTGGCGCAATACCTCGCCAATTTATACCATCAGTTGAAAAAGGTGTAAAAAGCGCTATGGAAAAAGGTCCGCTGGCAGGATACCCCATGACAGACATTAAAGTTAAGCTTATAGATGGCATGTATCATCCTGTAGATTCGAGCGATTTTTCTTTTCAAATGGCTGGTTCCATAGCATTTAAAGAAGGTGTGCTAAAATGCAAGCCAACGCTTTTGGAACCCATTCTTGAGATGGAAGTTTTTGTGCCAGAAGAAAATGTAGGCGATATAATAGGAGATATTAATGCAAGGCGTGGCAAAATGCTTAAAATGGAAACATACGGCAAAAGGCACAACTTCAAACAGGTAATTGTATTGGTGCCAGAAGCAGAAATCTTAGAATATGCCCCAACGCTTCGTTCTCTCACAGCTGGTAGAGGCTTTTTTAGAACAAAATTTTATGGCTATGAAGAAGTGCCTGCCCAAAAAGCTCAAAAAATCATTGAATCAGCCAAATCTCAGGAAAACTAAAGGGTCTTTAATGACCCTTTTTATTGATTTTTAAGATTAAATTATTATAATCTTTACTTGTGAGTAAAAAGGATCTTATTGAATTTATTAATAATGCAAGCAGTCACGAAATAGATTTCTTAAGCGAAATAGTAAAAAATTTAGATGGTTCGCATTTACGCTATTTTGACAAATTAATTGGCATAAAAAGAAATGAAAATGTTACTTTAAAGCCAGGTATAAATAACAAAAACATATATGGAGTGGTGCATGGCGGTGCTATTTGTAGTCTTATAGATATAGCACTTGGCGCTGAAATTTTTAAAACTATTGGCACAGATAAAAAAATATATACGCTTGAGTTAAAAGTAAATTTTACAAAAGCAACAAGCGATAGTGAATTAAAAACTCAAACTAAAATTCTACACCTTGGCTCTACAACCATCGTTGCCCAATGTCTAGTAGTAGACGACAGTGAAGATATAGTGGCTGTTGGTCTTGGGACATTTTATATAGTTCAATGAATTTAGATACTTTTGATTATAATCTTCCAAAAGAACTTATAGCCCAAAAACCTCATATTCCACCAGATGAATGCAGGC
>NZ_JAGDWY010000005.1 GCF_023256235.1 Desulfurella sp. | reverse complement strand
CTCTTCAGAATGACTGGCTTTGCTGGCGCTTCAGGATAACGACAACTTATATTTTATGTCCAGCAAATTATAGCAGGTCCATGCAGTAAGCACTTTACTCATACAACGCTCCTTTTTTTAAAGAAGAAGCATAAAGCTTCTTCTTTTATATACCTGGAGGTGGTTGGTAAATTTATTTAAAATATTATGCCCCCTTCAAGACCCAGTCTGTATTGATTAGCCTTATTGCCATTAACTCCAAAGCCACTTCCTTCTGCAAAATTATTTATGCGCACATAGGACAGATCAGCCCTTACAAATAGATACTTATATTTATACATTGGAGTAATTGTAAAAGTCAAAGCTTTTGAAGAAGGACCATATCCTACCAAATCAGCATTTGCACTGTTTAGGTTATTTGTAGATTTATTTGAAGCATACTCAAGCCTTGCACCTACAGAAAATTTATCGTTTATGTTGTAATCTGCAAAACCAGCCAATCCGTAAGCTGCAGCTGAATCGCTAAAACCTGCTTGAGAACTTTTAGGAGAATAAACGTAGAGCAAATCAGAGCCTAGCGTTAATTTTCCTATAGTATAAGATGCTATAAGGTCGTATTCCTGTTTGTTTGCAACAGCTGCCGTATCGTTTGCAGGCGTATTTTTATTTGGTATGAGAACATTAAACGATGTTGAAAAGTTCCCTAATGTAAGTCCAATAGAACCTTCCAGCGCTAGTTTATCTTTAGAGTAAAAACCATCGTTTGCCCCTGCCTTTAGTGTTAGCGGGCCTGCTGTAACTATAGCCCTTATGCCTCTTGAGATTACTGGCTCCATGTTCCACACAAGACCCCTTTGTATATTTATGTTCTGATAGGTAAAGGCTGATTCATACCCTATGAGTGTGGGTAGTTTGCCTGCTTGAATTGATAAAAAAGAAGCAGGATCAAGTTCAACATAGGCAATGGGCAGTGGTCCGAAAAGCCCTGTATTTGCATCATCGGTAATGGTTTTATTACCGGGCATGCCAACAGTTGGAAAAGCATAGGCGCCAGCAAAAACATTAAACCGCACCACTCCTGTTGTTTTTGATACATTGACTAAAGCATTGCTTATATCGTATCTTACATGCTTGTCTTCTCCATTTGTATCAAAAGAACCACTTGGGTTTGCGTTGTCCGTTAAAATGCTGTAGCCAGATAATGTGCCGTTTATGTTTATACTGCCTATATCTGTTTTTACATCAAAGGCAAATGCGCTTGAGCTAAAACATAATAGCGTAAAAACTATTAACAAAGCATGCTTCATGGTTTTCCTCCTTTTTATCTTATTATAAATCAAACCCCTTTTCTGAGTGCACAGCCAAATCAAGACCCATTACCTCTGTTTCTTCATCTACCCTTATGCCGCCTGTTAGCAGTGATACTATTTTTACCACTATAAATGTGCCAATGGCAGTGTAAATTATAGTAGCAGCTATAGCTATTGCCTGAATGAGTATTTGCTTTGGGTTACCATATAAAGCGCCTTTGCCTGCAGCATTGATTAGAGGGTCTGCAAATATACCTGTAGCCAAAGCACCCCATATACCATTTAGCGCATGCACGCCAAATGCATCCAAAGAATCATCATACTTAAAAAATCTCTTTATTACACCAGCACCTAAAAAGCCCACTATACCAGAGATTAGTCCAATAACTAAAGCTCCTTCTAAATTTACAAAACCACTTGCTGGTGTAATCGCAACAAGCCCGGCTACTGCACCACTTGCTGCACCCAGCATTGTAGGGTGTTTATTTACAATCCATTCACAATACATCCAGCTTAGTGCGCCAATTGCTGCTGCTGTATTTGTTGCAACCCATGCACTGCCAGCCAAACCATTTGCTGCGCCTGCACTACCTGCGTTAAACCCAAACCACCCAAACCACAAAAGCGCAGCACCTAAAATTGTTAAGGTAATAGAGGCAGGTGGCATAGCCTGACTTCCATAGCCTTTTCTTTTGCCAAGCATTAAAGCAAATACTAAACCTGCAACACCAGCATTTATATGTACTACAGTGCCACCAGCAAAATCCAGTGCGCCAAGTTTAGAAAGCCATCCTCCGCCCCATACCCAGTGAGCGATAGGAGCATATATAAAAGTAACCCACAATAAACTAAACCATATCCATGAAGAAAATTTAACACGCTCTACCACTGAACCGCTTGCCAAAGCCACAGTAATGGCAGCAAATGTCATTTGAAAAGCCGCTTCTACAAAAACAGGTATAGTTGTACCGGGAAATATTGAAGAACCGCTTACACCACTTAAGAATAAATACTTTGTTGAACCAATAATACCATCAATATCCGGTCCAAAAGCAAAACTAAATCCCCAAAGCATCCATGCGACACTTACAACAGCATATGCAATCAATGATAAGCCTATAGTGTTTAATATGTTTTTTGATCTGCCCATCCCACCATAAAATAAAGCAAGACCAGCTGGCGTCATAAGCATAACAAGTGCGCTTGATGTAAGCATCCATGCAGTATCTCCAGAGTTTAGTACAGGCGTAGCAGAAGCAAAAGAAAAAGCAGGTATACCTAATATCCAAAACAATATAAATAAAACTTTTTTCATATTATCCCCCTATAGAGCTTCTTCATTTATATCAAGCGTTCTTATTCTTATTGCTTTATCTACATTGTAGATAAATATTTTACCATCTCCAATTTTTCCTGTTTTGGCGTGTTCTATAATCTTTTCTACAACTAGATCCAGTTGATCATCTTTTACAACTACTTCAATTTTTACTTTTGGTAAGAAATCAACAACATACTCTGCACCTCGGTAAATTTCCGTATGACCTTTTTGCCTGCCATAGCCTTTAACTTCGACAATAGTCATACCGCCAATTCCTACTTCCAATAAAGCTTCTTTTACTTCATCAAGCTTAAACGGCTTGATGATGGCTTCTATTTTCTTCATACACCCTCCTTAAAAAAAGATGCCAGACAATTAGCATAAAGTGTTCCAATACTGTTATAACAGCAAATATATAAGAAAATATGAACTTAAATTAAACTGTAATTTACAAAATTGTAAATAAATCTACAAAATTGTAAAGTTTATTGGTCCAATATGAAGACAATTGCCTGGATTAATTTCAGTAATGTTTTATTAATGTCTACTTATCTAGCTAAGTAAATGAGAAAAATTAAACACCTTGACTTGAATCATAAAATTAGGTTATAATTTTTTTGTAAATGAGAAAAATTAATGTTCTCTTAATTGATAATACAGATTCATTTACCTATAACATAGTTGATTATTTAAGAAAAATGGACAATTTAAAAACAAAAATCATACAAAGTAATAAAATTAGCCCAGCTGAAGTAAGTGATTTTGATAAAATAATAATATCCCCTGGTCCAGGATTACCAAAAGACTTTCCTATTATCTATGAAATTATTAAAGAATACCATACATCCAAACATATTCTGGGAATTTGTTTGGGTTATTTAGCGATAGGTAGTTTCTTTGGTGCCAATCTTGTTAATATTTTTCCAGTTGTGCATGGTCAAGCACATAAAATTAAAGTAGTAAAACAAAGCCCAATATTTAAAAACATACCTAAAACTTTAAAAGTAGGATTGTATCACTCATGGGCTATCGATCATAAAAATTTTCCTAAAGAATTAGAAATCACAGCTGTTTCCGAAAATGGTGTTATAATGTCCATTTCTTCCAAAAAATTCAATATTTTTGGAGTTCAATTTCATCCTGAGTCCTATATAACACAGTACGGCTTTAATATTTTAAAAAACTTTATTGATATAACCTGAATTTGATTTAAACTCATTAAGTTATTAAAAAGCTTTTTTCATGAGAATTTTTAACAAAAACTTATAGATAGATTTTATCTATTGGTTTTATCTGCTTTAAGTTGTAAATTTTTTCAATTTATATCAGAAAATTTTTCAAAAATATCTGCTATATGCATAAATTTATGTTATAATATATATGTATGTTTGATAAAGTAACTTTTAGTCTTTATTAGTAGTAAACAACATTTGTTTTAAAGTTTATGTAGAATTCAAACTATTTCACAATGACTCTTTTAGAATTTGTAGAAAAAGCAAATTTCTATGGTGCAAAACATATTCCCTTTTTATTTTTAATTGATTTTGAAATGTGTAAACCTTTTTTATGTACTTTAGATAAAGCTTCTGAGTTAAATGTTTTCTATCAAATTAGGAGTAAAAGAAATTTTAAAAATAAAAAGATACTTAGATGTAATAAACCTGTACTCGACTTATACCCAGTCAAATACGATGAATATTTGAAAGCATTTAGCTTTGTAATGAAAAATATTTTGGCAGGAAATACCTATTTATTGAATTTAACGTTTCCAACAGATATTACAACTAATTGTTCATTATTGGAACTTTTTTATAGTGCTAGATCTCCTTATAAACTTTTTTTCGATAACCAATTTATTTTTTTCTCGCCTGAATCTTTTATAAGAACTAAAGATAGGTTTATTTTTTCATACCCTATGAAAGGAACTATTGATGCTGGTTTGCCTGATGCAAAAAAAGTTATTTTAAAAAACAAAAAAGAGGAATGGGAACATAAAACTATTGTTGATTTAATAAGAAATGATCTATCTATAGTTGCAAAAAACATTACCGTTACAAGGTTTAGATTTATTACAAAAATACATACCAATAGAAAAGATTTATTACAGGTAAGTTCTGAAATCCGCGGCGAGCTTTCAGCAAATTGGCATAATAAAATTGGCGAAGTTTTAGTCAATTTATTACCTGCAGGGTCAATAAGTGGTGCACCAAAGCAAAAAACAGTAGAAATTATTAAGGAAGCAGAAAAAATTGACAGAGGATACTATACTGGCATTTTTGGTATTTATGATGGTACAAATATTGATAGCTGTGTAAATATTCGCTTTATAGAAAAAATCGGAAATCATATACGGTTTCGCAGTGGAGGTGGTATTACATCGAGTAGTAATCCAATAGATGAATATAGAGAATTAAAAGATAAAGTATATGTTCCCATTATTTGAAACTATAAAAATTTTAGATGGTAAAATTTATAATTTATCATTCCATCAAAAACGCTTAGAATTTTCTTTTGAAACCTACTTTTATAAAAAAGCAACTTTCCTTTTGAGTGATATCATTAGTATTCCAAATGAATTTTCTAAAGGTCTAGTTAAACTCCGTTTTTTATATTCTGAAAAAAACTATAAGGTTGAATTTTTTCATTATAGACCACGTAAAATTAGTACTTTAAAAGTTGTTGAAAATAACGAGATAAATTATTCTTTAAAATTTACAAATCGTTCGCAAATAAATGATTTGCTACGCCAACAAGGGTTTTGTGATGATATTTTGATTATAAAAAATGGATTTATCACTGACACATCAATTGCAAATATTGTATTTTATAATGGAAAAGAATGGATAACTCCCACAACACCTTTGTTAATGGGAACATGTAGAGCTAAATTGTTAAAAGAAAACAAAATTAAAGAAGAAGTTATAAAAATAACAGATCTTCATAAATTCAAGGCGTTTTGCTTAATAAATGCCTTAAATTGCAGCAATCTTTCACCAATTCCAATTACTAATGTATATTTTTAGATTTGCAATTTATTACTTTCAAAATATTTTTG
>NZ_JAGDWY010000004.1:721-21003 GCF_023256235.1 Desulfurella sp. | reverse complement strand
TGGTGGGATTCTTCGCACACCTTCGTGTGCTCACAATGACAAAAGAGCAAAAAGAGGGAGATTTTTCGTCGCTTTCGCTTATTGCGAATGACAAAAAATGTGTCATCCTAAAGAGTTATTGGAAATTGGAAGCAAAAACTCAAATGTTATCTTTGACTACGTTTGCGCTTTCTACTATACTGTTAACTACATTCACAAAAGTAATAAACAGTATCTTAAAGAATTTAAGTAAAGGCAAAAAAATTAAAAAAGAGAAATTGCAAAAAATAGTATTATTTTTATGCAAAAAAATGTTGCAATCCCAATGTCCTTATGTAATATTTACTAACAGTAATAGTTTGCAAAAGCTTAGTATGCCTTGATGGGTAGTTAAATATTTAATTTTAAAAAATGATTAAAAAATAAAAAATGGCTTGACAATGTTTAACAAATTAGTTACAACCACGCAATCTGCATTATTAAAAAAACTTTAAAGAATAAGGAAGCGTTTAGCTGTGCAAAAAACCAAAAAAATAATAGTTTTTAGTAATAAATTAACCAAAAAAAATGATAGCAAAACTGAATATGAAGTATTTAACTCGTGGGAAAATTTCATCAAATCGGAACTTGAACCCATAGGGTTTTGGATTGCAAAAGATTTTAATGATAACTATTTAAGTATTGTAAATAATATTAGACGTTCAAATTGGTGGTATAAATATTGTTTTAGTGAAGACAATTTAAATAATAAGCTTTTAGATGGTAGTTTAGATATAGATCAAGCCATAGATAAGTGTAATTTATCTGAGGAAAAAATTGCCAAACTTAAGTTTAGCTTAGGAGGCCTTGCTCCCAGTGAAAAATTACTAGTTTATTTGTATTTACGTGAAGGTTTAGAAATTGTTCCTCAGTTTAACCCAAATGCGCCAAAACTTTATACTTACCCTATTATTGAGATTTTAAGCGATAATCAAAACGATTTAGATTGGTACCAAGAATTGATTAGAAAAAATCTTATTGCTTATAAAAAACTTATTGATAGGGTTAGACTTTGCAATAAATGCTCCAGCGCTCACATATATTTTATTGATGTTTGCCCAAATTGTAAAAATATAGACATAAAACGCTCGCGCTTTCTTCATTGTTTTGCATGTGGATATGTTGGCAAGCAGGAAGAATTTAGCAAAGGTTATGATTTAATATGCCCAAAATGTAATGCCCATCTAAAACATATTGGGGTAGATTATGATTTGCCTACTGCACAATATATTTGCAACAGTTGTGGTTATGTGTTTGAAGAACCTGAAACAATATACCGCTGTATTGCGTGTGGAGAAGAAGGCAGTCCAGATAAGTTAAATATACAAGAATTTTACAGCATTGAAATGACTTTGTATGGTAGAGAATGGCTTTTGCTTGAGCAAAAGAAAATTATATTTTCAGTTTTAAGTGAAAGCTTGAAATATGTTTCTTTAGAATATTTTCAACTCTTATTGGATTGGTTTATAAAACTTTACAAAAGAGATAGTAATTTTTCATTTGCGTTAGCACTAATTAAGTTTCAGAATATCGAAGAAATAATTCAATTCTATGGAATTAGTCAATCTATAGAAATTTATAGAGCATTAGCACAACGCATAAGCGAGATGCTGCGCAATACAGATATTGTGTGCAGAGATGACGAATACAAATTATGGATTTTTTTACCTGCTACGAAAAAAAAGGGTATTTGTAATAGAATTAATAAACTGGTAAATAGCATACAACCAGAAAGTGGTGTAAAAATTAAAGTTTACATTAATATACAATACTCTTCCGAAATAGACTCAGAAATTAACGCTGAATTTTTAATGAATAAATTGGATAAAACAGATGATTGATTCAATTTATTTAGCTTTTTCTAACATAATAGCATCCCATAATTCACTTTTGGTATTTATACTTATGTTTACGCCTTTTATAGTATTTTTTGAGGGCCCTTTGCAACTAATAACAATGATAGGCATATTTAGATTTGCCAAACAACAACTAGCACAAAGCGATTTATTAACTCAATTACCACATGTTAGTTGTTGTATTACTTGTTATTCTGAAGGAAAAAGCGTTATAAATACAATCAAATCTTTAACCTTTCAAACATATCCTGGTTTAATTGAAATCATAGCTGTTGTCGATGGCGCGCTACAAAATAAAGATACTTTGCTAGCCGTACAAAGTTGTAAAGAATTTGTCGAAAACACTACTAATAGAAAATTACTTATAATACCTAAATGGCAGCGAGGTGGTAGGGTTTCTTCTTTAAATGCAGCACTAAAAATAGCTTGTGGAGAGATCTTTATGGCTTTAGATGGAGATACTTCTTTTGATAATAACATGGTAGTAAATGCTGTTAAACACTTTAACAATGACAATGTAGTTGCGGTTTCTGGTAATTTACGCGTAAGAAATGCTAGCAAATCATTAGCTACAAGACTTCAAGCCTTAGAGTATATTTTGGGTATATCAGCTGGCAAAACAGGTTTGTCTGCTTTTGGTATTGTAAATAATATATCTGGGGCTTTTGGGGTTTTTAGAAAGAAAATTTTGGACTTAATAGGTGGGTGGGATACTGGTACAGCAGAAGATCTTGATATTACAACAAGAATCAAGCAATACTTTGGAAGAAATAAAAACTGGAAAATTGTTTTTGACCCTTATGTAATAGGGCACACAGATGTGCCAGAAACATTTTTGGGTTACTTTAAACAAAGGCTTCGTTGGGAAGGAGATTTATTTTATCTTATAGGTCGTAAATATTTGGATAATATAAGACCAAGATTGTTAAATTGGGCTAATTATATATCAACAATAATTATAATCTATTTTATGCAAATTATTTTACCATTTGTTATAACTTTTTATACCATCTATTTGTTTTACACCCTACCAGACGCATATGTTTTAGCTTTATACTTTATGGTTTACTTATTTTATGTGTTTGTTTTGTTTACATATTTTTTATTATACTGTCTTTTGGTATCTGATAGATTAAACGAAGACATTATTTACTTTTTGTATATACCTTTATTTCCTTTTTTTGCATTTTTTTCCAGAATCAATGCTGCATTGGCAATCACGCACTCTGTAATAAACAAATCGCATTTGGATTCGAGTATGGCGCCTTGGTGGGTTTTAAAAAAGGGTAAATTTTGATATGAGTCTAAACTATAAAATGAAAGTGTCAATTTTTATTTGTTTAGTTTTATTTTTAATTCCGTATGCTTGCAAAGCACAAACAATCACTTTGGAACAATTGCAACAATTAATACAAAAAGATCCTAATATTGAAATAGCGCAAAAAGAATATAATATTGCAAAATCACAGGTTGATATAAATGAATCTGCTCTTTCTCCAACGCTATTTAGCAGTGTAACCTATACAAACTATTCAAACCCTGTCCAAACTTCTACTTACAATGTTTCTACTACAAACCAAAACGGCTTAACAAATAATTATAGCGAAACACTAACTCCGCAACAACAAAGATACAATAATGTTTCTGCAAATATTGGTTTGAGTATACCGTTGTTTGGCAGCCGTCAAAGCCTAAAGCGTGATTTAGTTATAAGTAAATCTATATTAAACCAAAACTCTGCAAACATAGAGTTACAGAAATGGCAAGCAATTAAATCCTTAATTTATGCTTATTCAGAGTATTACATAAGATCAATCCAAATAGCTTTAGCTAAAGGTTTTTTAAATGACGAAAGCTTAGTAAAAGATATTTTATTAAAAAGACAAAAAGCTGGGCTAATACTGGAGTCAGATAGGCTAGAATTAAATACAGAATTTGGCGCAGTAAAACGCAATGAGTTTGTTTATTGGAAACAATCTCAAGATGCATTAAATACGCTACAATTGCTAACCGGAAAAACATTAAACAATATAGAGTTGGCCTATCCTTATTTGAATACAGATTTTATAACAAAACAAGTTCTAATTGAATCTATGTATAAAAATCCTCAAATTAAGCTATACACAGAAAAATTAGAAGGTTATAAAAAAGCATTGAGTGAAACCGGCTCAATATTTTCTTCTGGTAGCTTAAGTGTTTCGACGGGCGTTCAAAATAGTTTTCAGGGAGGAATTGGGTGGAATGTGTCTGCTACTTTAAACATAGGTATGCCTCTGCTCGAAAAAAAATGGTATGATGCTACATATTCCAAGGCATTTTTGGAAATGCAAAAAGCCGAATTAGAGTTAGAAAACCAAAAGAAAGCTTTTAAAAACGCATGTAGCAGTTATTATTTGCAGTTTTACTCAAGAAAAGAAAATTTAGAGTTCGCCAAAGAAAGACTCAATGCTGCTCTTGTAAGTTATAATACTGCAAAACTAAGAAAGCCAATCAATCCTGGGGATTACTTTTATAATGTAGTCAAGTCTAAATACTATTTATATCAAACTGCAAATGATTATCTTGAAGCTTTACTTGAGTATTTTAAAGCGCAAGCAGACTTACTTGGGTTAATTGGCTATGATGATATTATGTACAAAAAAGACGCTATTAATGACAAAAATGAAAATGAAATTTCGAATATAAAAGGTATTTTTAATACACCTAAAATAAATTATCGAAATGGTTCATATTTGAGTTGGTATTTATGGAATGGTTTATATTGGTATAAAAAATTAGGCGAAAATTTCTGGGATAAAATTCCTAAGTCAACAAAAAGAATTTTTTTGTCTTTAAATAGCCAAGAAATACAGCTTGTAAGGTTTAATCAAAAAGATGCAGATGTATTAACAAAATTTATAAAACAAGCAAAACAAAGAGATATAAAAGTAGAATTGCTATTAGGTGATCCTTATTGGGCATTAAGCAAATATAGAACTAATCTAATAAATATAATTAAAAATCTTCAAAGATTTCCTTTTGATGGTATACAGCTTGATATAGAAAAAAGTCAGCTTCCTCTTAAAGATAGGCATCTTTGGGAAAATGGTATAGTTAAAACAATATCGGAAGTTAAAAAAAATACTTCTTTGCCTATAGGATTATCTATGAATTATAAGGAAGCTGAAAACAAGATTTTATTAAATGAACTTAAAAAAGCTGGTTTAAACGAAGTTATTCTTATGGTATACACTACAAATACTAAAAGAATTATAGAAATTTCAGATAAAATTATAAAGCAAAACCCTAACTTGTATTTTAGCATTGCATTATCTTGCGAGCCAACATCTGTTTTGCCACAATACAATACCTTTGCGCGGTTTGGTGCAAATAACTCACTATTAAAATGGGAAGATTTGTATAAGCATTTTTCTACAATAGATAATTTTTTAGGTATCACTATACAATCACTTGAAGATTTTTGGAGTTTAAAAAATGAAAATTAAATTTAGCAGACCCCCTTCATCTCCAAATGAAGTTAGCGGTTTAAAAGTTAATTATGAACCTCCAAAAAGACCAATTTCAAAATGGCGTTTTAGGGCTGTGCTTATATTATTTTTACTGCCATTTTTAGTTTTTGGTGTATATTTGATTTATAAAATTACTTACAATCTATTGTTTATTAATGCACCCGGATACTTAATTATTAACCAAATAACAATCAAATCTCCATATGATGGAAAAGTAGTATATATAAAAAAACAAGGTGATAAAATTTATAAAAATGAAATTATAGCAAAGATAGAAAACACCTTAATAGAAAACCAATATAAAGAATTATTAAAGAATTTGAAACAAATTAAATCAACAGACACTTCTAAAAATAACACTAAATTAGTAGAAATTGCTAAAAAATTGTATGAAAACCGATTAAAAACTTATCAAAAAATAGTAGATTTAAAACAGCAAGGCGCAGCGACAACAGATGAAGTAACCAATGCACTTTCTCAGCTTAATTCCGCTGAAATTTCTTATCTTCAAGCAGAGTCAAGCTTAGAGAGTAGTAAAAATGTTAGTATACCTATTGCCGATAATATGAGATTAAACGAATTGGAATCCATATTGAAGACTTTAACTATAAGGTCACCAGAAAATGCAACAATTGCTTTAAATCTTGTCAAAGAAGGAGAGTTGGTTAGTAAAAACGAAGATTTAATGGTATTGCAAAATAATAACAATCTTATTATAGAAGCTTTTTTAGGGCCAAATAAAATAAAACATGTTTTTCTTGGTAAAAAAACCAAAGTAATATTTCCAAACGGAAAATCAATACAAGCTGAAGTTATTGGTTTAAAACTACAAACCCAAAAAACCCCACCAATTTTAGTATCGCCGTTTACAAAAGAAGATTTATCAGTAGTAGTTGAATTAAAACGAATTAGCGTTATTCCTAAAAATTTAATGATCAATTATATGCCTGTAAAGGTTATTTTTTAAAAAGCTGCCAAATTTTTTAGAAAATTATAAAAATAAGTTTAATCAGGAATTATTATTGTAAATAACCCAAAAATCCTCTCTGGTATTTTTTTGCTTTTTGCTTTCATACATAGCTATATCTATATAGCGCATTATGTTATCTGGTAAAGTGGGATTATCTTTGGAATATAAATATACTCCCATGCTTAAACCTACTTTAACAAAAGTATTTGGCTTTATTTCTATTGGATCACATACTGCTTTTTTTATTTTGGCAAATATTTTTTTCAGATGACTTGTGTTTTTTATTGATTCAAGCAAAATTACAAACTCATCTCCACCCAAGCGCACAACGAAGTCGCTTTTTCTAAGAGTTTGAGTAAGTCTTTTTGCTATGTTTTTTAAAACAATATCTCCTGTTTCATGAGAGAAAGTATCGTTTATGGGTTTAAAGTCGTCTAAGTCTATCATGCAGGCAGCTAATATATTGTTGTTTCTGTTTGCACGCTCGATGGCTTTTGGAAGCTCAAGCTCCAAATAGCGCCTGTTTGCAAGACCGGTAAGCGTATCGTGGAAAGCTTGAAATTTTAGCTGCTGTCTTGTTTTGTATAATTCTGTTGTATCAATTGCACTCCATATAATACCTGGGCCGCTTGGAAGCTCAATTAAAGATCCAGTAACTTCTGCCCACACAATTGAGCTGTCTTTACGTTTGAAACTATATTCTATGGTTATATTTTCATTTGGCTTTTCAAAAAGCTTTCTAAAATGTCTTTCAAATAATTCAAATGATTCTTGGTCTTTGTGTATTATGCTTGCACTTCTACCAATCAGTTCAACCCTTTCATACAAAAGCGTTTTAGAAATGCTTGGGTTTGCGTCAACTATAATTCTATTTTTATCTACAATAAGTATACCTGCTGCATTGTTTTCAAAAAGAGCCTTGTGGTATTTCAATGATTGTTCTAATTGTTTTTGAGTGTCTACAAGCTGTTTTTCAATGATTTTCTGCTCAGTTACATCTCTAGCTACCCCAAGCACACCAATAATTTCTCCGGATTCATTTTTGTATGGTACTTTTATAACATCTAAGTGAAGATATTTTCCTGCGACATTACCGGATTCATCAAATCTGCCAGGTTTTTTTGTAGACAAAACTATATTATCTGAATCCATGCAGAGCTCTCCAAATGTGTAATAGTTTGGATCATCTGATTTCTGAGCTCTTATTCTTTGGGCAAAGTACAAATCAGTTTTTCCAATTGGCTCATTTGTGTCTTTTGCAAAAAGAAGATGATCGCAAATTGCCTTGTTTGCAAATAGGTATTTTTTATTGGTGTCTTTGAGCCATATCATGTCTGGCACCAAATCTGTAATTTCTTTTAGAAACCGCTCCTGCTGTTTTATTTTCTTTTCATTTTCTTTAAGTTGTGTAATGTCAATAAAGTAATGTAGGTAAATATTTTCGTCTATAGCTACCCAGTGAGATTGCCAGTATCTGCCTAACAGGTATAATTCTTCTGTTAAATGCTCTTTTTTATTTAACGCTATGTCTGAAACACAAAAATAGCACTTCATAGAAGGCAGGATTTTGCCTTGCTCAAATAACTGCTTTTGCTCTTGGCTTAATGTTTCGCCTTTCCAGAGCTCAAGCCAGCACAATCCGCCTACTTTTGAATTGAATAACTCAAAAGCTGATTTATTTTGCAAAAGTATTTTGTGGTTTTTATCTACAAGCAATGCAGGTATTTGTATGCCATCCAGCATTTTTTGAATGAGTTTATAGTCTGATTCTTTGTCCATTTAGCTCCTCTAGTTCTTTAAGCTCTTGTTTGTCCATTGGTTTATAAACCAAATAGCTCTGGTAGTAGTCACAGTTTATTATTAATTTTTAAATACAAATAATACTGATAAAATCCGTTAATCATGGCTATAACACTATAAGTTTAAATAAATCTAATGCATTGTCAAGAGTGTTGTGTAAATTCACAAAATTCTCAAGGCTATGCAAATTTCACTAAGTTGCCCATCTTTATCTTCTACAGTCTAATAATGCTGTTTAATTATAAGAGATATATATTGTGTTACCATCTTCAATTTTGAAAAAAGATGTTATTTAGCTAAAGTTATATAAAAATTTTTGTTTTTTAACATTTTAACATTGTTAATTTTCAAATTAATTACATAATTTAATAGATTTTTTAATATTTATAACCTTTATTTTACAATACCTTGATGAATTTTTAACACATCATCTTGTAATATGTACCAGAATAAAATTTTAGGGGGTGAATGTATGGAAAGCGATGTAACTCAAAACACTGTAGCAGATGCTTTAAACAGATCCGAATTTAGTATTTTCCACATTAAAGCAATGTTTGCTTCTGCCATGGGGTTTTTTACTTCTGCTTACGATTTGTTTATTATTGGAACAGCTTTGACTTTAATTAAGTCAGAGTGGAATTTGTCTGGCACGCAAATAGGCTTGATTGGTTCAATTTCTCTTATTGCTACTTTTGTTGGGGCATTTGTTTTTGGTAAACTTGCAGATATTTTAGGCAGAAAATCGATTTATGGTCTTGAAGCTACTTTAATGGTTATTGGAGCTATTTTATCAGCATTTTCTCCAAATGTAGCATGGCTTTTAGTTGCAAGGGTTATATTGGGTCTTGGTATAGGTGGAGATTACCCTTTATCTGCTGTCATAATGAGTGAATATGCAAACGCAAAATCAAGGGGTCGAATGGTATCGCTTGTGTTTAGTGCACAGGCGCTGGGGCTCATCGCTGGTCCTATGGTAGCACTAACGCTCCTTGCTGCTGGTGTTAACCACGACCTTGCCTGGAGACTCATGCTTGGTCTTGGAGCATTGCCTGCTGCAAGCGTAATATATTTAAGAAGAAAATTACCAGAATCACCAAGGTGGTTATCGCGCGTTAAGGGTTTAAAAGAAAAAGCTGCTAAAGAGCTCACCTCATTTTCTTTAGGAACAATAACTTTAGAAAAAACTAACGATCCTATAGTAAAACAATCTTTATGGAAATATATTGTAACTCTAATTGGAACGGCAGGAAGCTGGTTTTTGTTTGATTATGCTTATTATGGCAATACTATTTCAACCCCGCTTATTATGAAAGATATAGCACCGCATGCTGATATTATAACAAGTACTGCACTCAGTCTTTTGTTATTTGCAGTAGCTGCTGTTCCAGGGTATTTTCTTGCAGCAGCAAGTGTAGACAAAATAGGACATAAAAAACTTCAAATGATCGGTTTTTTTATGATGGGACTAATGTTTTTACTTATAGGAATATTGCCTGATGTAGTGCACATGTTTTCTGTTTTTATTGTGTTGTATGGATTGTCTTACTTTTTCGCAGAATTTGGGCCAAATACAACAACCTTTATCTTATCTGCCGAAGTTTTTCCTGTAAATTTACGCACTACAGGGCATGGTTTTTCTGCTGGAGCTGCTAAAGTAGGAGCTTTTTTAGGTGCGTTTTTGTTTCCTATTTTGTACCATGCGCTTGGCTTATCAAATACTTTGAAGATCACATTTCTATTCTCTCTGGCAGGTCTGTTTGTAACAGCCATTTGTCTAAAAGAACCAAGCGGTAAAACACTTGAGGATATCTCTAACGAGGACAAAAAGCTAGATAATCTAGTAAGGGTACCTGTTTCACATTAATTATTTTTTAGGAGGTTTTTGCAATGTTTAAGAAAGTAGCAAAGCTACTGTTGTTTGGGGTTTTTGCGCTTAGCAGTCTTGCTTTTAGCGCAACGCAGTCTTATGCGGGATTTTCAATTAACGGCGCAGGTTCTACATTTGCATATCCAGTTTATACAAAATGGGCTTATGAGTATGAGAGGGCAACTGGCAACAAAGTGAATTATCAAGGTGTAGGCTCAGGTGCAGGTATACAACAGGTTAGTCAGGGGGTAGTAGCTTTTGGTGGCACAGACATGTGTTTGTCCAGGCAAGAGCTTGTGAAAAAAAATTTGCTTCAATTTCCATCATTGGTTGGCGGTATATTGATTGTAGTTAATATACCAGGCATAAAAGACAATCAGTTGAAATTATCAAATGCAGTTATACCAAAGATATTTTTGGGTGAAATTAAGTTCTGGGATGACCCGCAAATCAAAAAGGATAATCCTAATTTAAAATTACCGCATATTCCTATCACAGTAGTCCATAGAGCGGATGGTTCTGGTACAAACTGGAATGTTACTTACTGGCTAAGTCAGATTAGCAAAGCCTGGAATGAAAAAGTCCATTACGGCCTATCTGTAAACTGGCCAACCGGTGTAGGCGGAAAAGGCAATATGGGTGTATCAAACTATGTAAAGCAGATAAAAGGCTCGATTGGATATGTTGAGTATGCATTCTGGCTACAAAATCATCTAACAAGCGTAGAATTACAAAACAAAGCAGGTAAATGGGTTATACCAAGTATAGCAGCCTTCAAAGAAGCTGCAGAAAAAGCACAGTGGGCTCCTCAAAACGGTTTTTGTCAATCTCTAGCATATCAGCCTGGTGTAAACACATGGCCTATAGTATCTGGCACATTTGTGCTTATTCCTAAAAAACCTACATTACCACACAAAGAAGCGGCTGAGTTTTTTAAGTGGGGTTTTGCTCATGGTGACAAAGCAGCTGAAAGTTTAGGCTACATTCCACTGCCTCAGTCAACCAAAAATACAATCTCAAAGTACCTACAAGATAATGGCTTATAATATATAAAGAGGGAATGCCCCCTCCCTCTTTATTAACCTCTAAAAACATCAAAAGGTTCTATCTTTAAAACTTTTCTGATGCCAATATAACTTGAGAATCCTGCAATTGCCAATACCATTAAAAATGCAATAAGCATGTTTTTATATGTGACAACTGCTGCGTAATTTTGTATATTCGCTTTAGATATAGCGATAACTAAAGATGAAATCATAATACCAAAACCGTAACCTATAAAGCTTGTCACAGAAACTTGAAACAGTATTATTGATACTAGTTCATACTTTTTTGCCCCTATTGCTTTTAGAGCACCAAACTTTTCTAAGTTTTCAAGAACAAAAGCATAAAACGTTTGTCCTGCAATTGATAAGCCTACAATAAAACTAATAAGCGTCATCATCATTATGCTTATACCCATACCTGTTTTATATTCGTAAAAATTTTCTATTGTTTTTTGAAACTGTTTTTGGGTTAAAGCTTTATAACCTATTTTTTTAACTTGCTCTTGAATGTAGGGAATATCCTTTGAACTTTTTGGATTTATCAAGATATAAGATATAGAGTATCTGGTTTGTGGTAAATCCCGAGTAGCTCGTGTATATGTAGTATAAAGTGTGGGTATACCAAAAAGACCACCGCTGGTTGTATTTGCAAGCGCCACTATTATTGCTCTGTGGTCATTTATACTTAAAATCGATCCAATTCCAGGTGAGCCTATTTTTTTATAATCGGAATCTTTTACGCCAATAAAAGCATCAGAGTTATAAATCTTGTTTAAGTTTCCTTTTATTATAGGAGGTCTACCAAAAAGTGTTGTATCATCCAGACCTATAATGCTTACAGATTGATATTTACCGTTGGCAAGTTTTGCTAAACCAGATCCAAAGTAAATTGGTACAGCCATAGCAACGCCTTTTATACTTCTTACATAATCAAGTACATAGTTTGGTATAGGAATTGAGTTCATATCGTTTTCTACCGAAGGATCCATCACCCACATCTTTGCATTGATATTAATTACATTTGATGTAGATTTTCTGATAATGCCAGCAAACATAGAAGTCATCTGATTCATTAAAAAAACAGCAAATGTAATGCCAAGAATTAGGGTAAAAAATTTACCCCTATCGTTTGTTAGTAGCTTAAGTGCGATTTTCAAAAGACCTTTCATTTTATCCCCAAAACTTTGCAAAAGAAAACTAATTAATTGTAATATTTAAAAAGCTTTATGTAAACAATTTTATTTATTATTTTTCCTTTTGCAGGTATTTTAGTGCCGTCTTCAAACTCAATTACTATTAAAAACACATCGTCATTATTCAAAGGTTCATTGTCTTTTGCAGAAAACCACAAATAATCTGCAGAAATCTTTGTTATAGTTATTGTTTTTTGCTGTTGAGTCTTAAGGCAAACATAAACACCTTCTAAAATCCAGTTCATTTCAAATGAGTCCTCGTGAGTTAGGGGCATATACTGGGTAATAAGTATTTTGTCTTGCGCTATATCAGATAATTTTATATTTATTTCTTGAATTAATTTTTAAACTTATTGAATTTTACATTAATTTTACTTAAATATGATACAGGTTACATTAACTAAAAATAAAAGATTGGGAGGTTTTTATGTTAAAAAAAGTTTTGTTTTCTTTAGCGGTCATTGGTTTTATTTATGGGCAGTCTTTTGCTGTAGAAAAAAAGCCAGCTCCTCCACCTCCACCACCACACAAATGTGTCATTTGCGGCAAGGTAATTGTAACAAGAGGGCCATGTCCGCAAATAACATGCCCCCACCCTATACCAGGCCCTAAACCCAAGCCTAACCCAAAACCAGTACCAAATCCTAACCCACACCCAGGCCCAAAACCACATCCAGGTCCACAGCCTCAGTAAAAGATTAGGAGGTTAAATGGCTTTAGACTGTTTGTTGTTTAACAAGCAGTCTAAAGTAAGGTGTGATTTTTAAATTGGATATGTTTTAGTAGCTTAATTTTTTCTTTTCAATGCAGGAGGAAAAATGAAGAGACTTATTCTTACAAGCTTCGTTTTGTTTGGAACAATTGCTTTATTTACATTTTTTACATTCAATTATACTCAGGCTTCAAACTTTCAAACTCAAGGTATTAATACTAACCATACTACTATTAGAAGTGCAGATGATCCAGGTGCTCCTTGGACAGGCCCTGCCGATTCAAATGGCGGTATACCAGGTGCGTGGGGAATACATGGTGGCGTAGGCGGTGGAGGGGGCATAGGTAATCATCTATGCAACACCAAAAAAATAAAGCAATAGAATTATTAAGAGGTGATCTATGAAACACAAATTTATATTTTTATTTGTATTTTTAATTATAATTTTTAGCTATAACTTTGCTATGGCTCAAAGCTGTTTTTGGCATGGAAGATGGGTACCACTTCAACATATTAGTAATGTTACAGTAGAAGGTTTTAGAGATGCACGACTTGTGGGACAGTGTAAACTTAATGCACCAAGTTATACAATAAACGGTGAAATGATAAATGTGTGGGAAGCTCCAAATGAGTATCCTGGACAATTGCTTGTCCACAACGGCGATCAAGGACCACAACCTACATATCAAACCTGGATAATGCAAACATCAGCTCCAACTCCTGGTCCAACATGCACATGGCAAGGGCAAGAAGTACCACTTCAACACATTAGTAACGTAACGGTGGAAGGTTTTAGTGATGCACAGCTTGTAGGTCAATGTCAGCTCCACGCTCCAAGTTATTGCATAAATGGAGAGTATGTAAATGTATGGAAAGCCCCAAACGAATATCCAGGAAAATTGCTTGTCCACAATGGCGATCAAGGACCACAGTGTACTTACCAAACATGGATAATGCAATAATATTAATAAGCTTTGTGACCAAACTCAAAGTTTGGTCACAAAATTGGGAGTTAATATGGATAAAACCTCTCTTGGTCTTGAAGAAAATATGGAAGCTTCCCTCTCATACATAATGTTTTTTATAAGTGGTATTTTCTTTTTAATAGTGGAAAAAGAAAATAAATTTGTTCATTTTCACTCCTTGCAGTCTACAATTACGTTTCTTATTTTTTTTAGTGCTCAAATAATACTTATGCCTTTAATTGGCGTTCCTGTATTAAACATTTTAGTAGACATTATTCGCTACTTACTAAATGTTTTAAGTATTATTGTATGGCTTGTTTGTATGTATAAGGCTTATAATCACGAAAAATACAAGCTTCCTTTAATAGGTGACATAGTGGAGAAAATTGTATGAAAAAATATTATAAAATACTATTCATAGCAATTTTTATTTTTTTAGGCTTTTCAAAAGCCTTTGGTGATGATTATCTTTTCTATAAATGCAACAATAAAGAACTTAAAATTAAAGCTTTGTACTTTTATACGCAAAATGCATATATCAATAAACCCAACACTATAAAAAAGCTGCAAAGGGCTGGATATAAAAATCTTGCAAGTCCGCTTGAACTTGCAACAAAAAATCTAACATGCAAAATAGGTCAAAATATTTATAAAGTAACAATTGGTGGTCAAGCTGGCAACCCTAACCCAATGGGTAATTGTGGAGCTTTTTTCAGTCATTGGATAATAATTACAAAAAACAATAAAATAATCTTGACCAGAACTTTATTCCAAAGTTGTAATTCGGAAAGTGCAATCTCTGAAATTGCAATAAACTCAAATGGCAAAATGCAAATTTTAACTACAAAACCATATGAAAATACTCAAACTTTTCAGGTTATAAAACCAAATAATATAGTTGTAGATGTAGGAAGTGCTATAAATGGGATAACTGCAGATAAATTTGGAAACGTATGGACCTCTAGTTATGTAGGTAAATTCATAGCAAAAATTAATCAGGATGAAAAGGTTATATATTACAACATCAATGCCCACCCATTATCTATAGCTTCCGATAGCAAAGGAAACATTTTTGCCTTAACTAGCACAGGTTATATAGTTAAACTCAATCAAGAAGGACGTATAATAGAAACATACGAAGTGCCCCTGTTGCATTCAGATGCAGATCATATTTTTATAGACCCACACAACAATATATGGGTAGGTTCATGGATAAGCAGACAGATTTTAGAGCTGAGCGAAAATGGCAAAGTTATAAAAACCTACCAACTGGAATCTGCATCAGACCCCATGAGTATGGATAAAGCAGGTAATTTATGGATTATTGGTGAATATGGGGGAATTGAAATATTATACCCAAACGGCTACATAAAAAAATGTTCTCTTAAAAAAGATGACTTTTCGTCGCCTATAGCTACACAAAATGACACTGCCTGGGTAGTTAAAGGAAAGCTTATTAACAACCCTGACAATCCTATTGTACTTATAGAACATATTAATTACAATTGCCAAATCTTGCCTGAGACTTATCGGCTAAATATACAACCAGCTGGGCTGGCAATTGATAGTAATTCAAATCTTTGGGTTTCTGGAAATATGCTACATGGTGGAGGGTTTTTAAAAGAACTTAATAATGGGAAAGTAAAACATACCTATTCTCTTGGAAAATCTGCCAGCAATTTAATAGCTAGTGATTTAGTAATAGATAAGTATGGCAATGTGTGGGTTGTAGTTGGAGAAAATGCAGATAAAGTTATAAAATTTACACATCTATTTGCCAAAACCCACAAAAGTCCACAACCACCCTCTGGGTTAAATCCACACCTTCCAATAGCTATACATCATACTTTTCCAGAGAATAACATAGGTAAATAATTTTATTTTAATGATTATGGAGGCTAAAATGAATTTTAAAGTTAGGATTGTGTCTTTTATGCTTCTGCTGACGCTTGTTGTTACCACTTTAAATCTAACGGGATGTCAACCAATGTCTCAACCGCCAACTCAGGCTAGTTATCAGGGTGCTGGCGTAGGTGCAATTTTAGGAGCTGTTGCTGGAGCATTATTAAGTCCAAACAATAGATGGAAAGGTGGAGCTATTGGAGCTGCTTTAGGAGCTGTATCTGGTTATACTCTATCTCAAATACAATCGCAATCTGCCAACCAAGCTGCCTACTATAACCAACCAGTTCAATACCAAACAACTGCCAATAATGGAGTAGAAGGTACAGTTCAGGCTTATCCTATAGGTTACAATCCATACACAGGTTGTAAAAAAGTAAGAATTAGAACATGGCAAAACGGTCAGCTCATAAACGATATAGTAAAAGAAGTATGTCCAGCACAATAATTAAGCTTATGTACTATGATACTCCTTTAACAGAACTTTTTTCTAATACAAATTCCGTTTGTGGGCTCTAAACTTACCTTTTCTAAAAATTCTTAATTGCAGCTTTTATTTGGATAAATCAAGGCTGCAATTATTTATTTTTATTATAGTTTTTAAAAATCATACTATCCTAAAACAAAAATTTGATTTGATATGAAGGAAGTATTCAATTGTAGCATATATGTTTATTTGTTTATAATTTAGTTAAACTTATGAGTTAGATTTATAAGGATAAAAGGTCTTAACTATTTTTGATACAAATTGAGCTATTATTTTTTGTGTATAAGCGGTGGGATGTACACCATCCCAGAAAAGGTAATGTGAATAGTAAGGTTTACCATTTAAACAAGCCTTCATTCCTTCTGAATAAGTGTTAATTATACCGTAAGCTTTTGGATTGCTTATAAGTTTTTCAAACATTAAACCAGTATTTAGTATTAATATTTTTGATTTTGTTTGATTTTTAATACTATCGATCATCTGTTGCAAATATATATTGTAAAGCTCAACATAAATCGAAGCTAAAGCTTGTGCTTTGAAACCCGATTGAATTAAAGCAGGTGTATCCTGTATAGGCGGAAGATTTAATATGATTATATATTTTGCTCCAAGCTTTAAAAGTTCTCTTACGCCATAAACAGTCTGAGATACTGCAGTTTGCGCGGTACTCCAAATAAGTAAACCAATAGCTGTATTAAAATCTTTTGTTTGCATATATAAAAAATACATGCGGTAAAGTAAATTTGGTTCTATGCCAGCATTGATAGCATACGAAGGATTGTTTGTAAAAATTGTTTTTTCAAAAGCTATAGATTGTTTGGCTGCAACAAAAAAGTTATTTGCGCCAATCCATATACCAATTAAATCATTTGGTTTAAACTTTTTTTGATTTATAGCAAAACTTTGAATTTCTGTTAAAAAACTTGGTAATTGTGGTGTTACAAAAAAAGGCTTAAATGAACTCCAGCTAGTATTTTCTAAGTTATTATATATATTGGCTTTACCATTTAAGCCTTTTGCAGTTATTGGACCAGTAAAAGCTCCACCTACAGCATAATAATTTGAAGGTTTAAATTTAAAATGTGCAATTCGTGGAAAATCTTCTGCCCATACTGGACCATTTGAAAATCTGTTTTGATAGTATGGCACAGGTGGTAAAAAAACACCGGTTAATCTGGGTATATTTCCATTGTCGCTTAAACTATCACCAAAAACATACCAATTACCAAGAGCACGTGCGTTTTGAAAAGTTATTAGTAAAAAAAACAGATATAAAACGATAATCTGTTTGTTTTTTTTGCTAAAAATTAATCTGTGTCCTTTTGTTGTGATAGATTGTTTAATTTTTTTATTTTTCATTTATACTACCTCTTTTTTTAGTATCCACTTCCTGAGTTTCTAAAATCTATATCGGTATTATCATCTATGCTTAATACTTCATTGAGCCTTGCTCCGCTATGTTTTAAAAACAAAAAGGCAATCCAGTATCTGCCACGCTTTTTTCTATAGTTTTTATCCGACTTATCATAATAGTCCATAAACTCTTGAGTTATAGCGTTTAACTGATCCTCACTTAAGTATGCTATTTTTGTGTTTTTGTATGCCAAAGGTAAGTTATTTGATTGTTTGTATAGGCACACAATAAACTCCATATTCTTTTTTAGCATTTATAATACACAAATAAGAACAAAAGGCAAAAAAATATTTTTATAACTTAGGCCTATTATAAAGGCATTATCAATATTTATAGTGTAAATTCATAAAACCTTTTTAAAATAGACAATCAAATTTAAAATTCCCTAAAATTTAAAACTGACTCTATAATTAAGTGTTTTATAGTTTTAAGAGAAATTCATTTAAGTGTTTTTTTACAAAAAATTCTCAGAATTCAATGGTTTTTATTTTGAAAAACTAATGATCTTGAGTCATCATACAGCTTGGTTTATAAGAAAAACATGCTTTGTATGTAGCCTCTAGCGTTTGACAGCTAGCTGCATAAAGTAGAATGCTTCCTTCAAAATCGTTTTTTTGTCGTAATTTGACAAATCACCAATGCTGAAAGCTGATTTGTATCAACTAAAAAAGAAACCAAAAATAGGTTATTCATCATTATCCGGCTTAATAATTTTTTTGCCTGCTTGTTGTTTTTGTTTCTAAGATAAAAAATAACAAAAGCTGTTTGTCCCACATGGGAATTTGATATACTGATTGCTAAAGCCCAAACCAACTCTGCACCGCATCATCCCATAAGTATGAGAATCTGTTAGATGCATTACCACGCAGAACTTTATTAGGTAGTGTAAAATCTATTTTGTAAATTGGCTAGGCGCAATCCCTGTAAAATGTTTTTTGACCTAAAAACTTTTTTAAGGAGGTTACGCCATGGATATTGAGTTAAAGCTAAATGATGTAAAATTATCAGAAATTACGGAGTTTATAAAGAATTTTAGAAAGAACCATTTTAGTATCATGGATTTGATTGAACCGCAGATAAAAGACCAAGTTCAAAATTATGTTTCAAACTTGGTAAAGATTGAATTCGACAATCACATAAAAAGGGCAAGGTATGAAAGGATAAAGGTTAATCACATAAAGCCAAACTATAGAAACGGCTTTTACAGAAGGAAAGAACAAGAGACTTATCCTGTATAATAAAAACACATGTATATAGATGGCGTTAACTTTCCTGTGCGCATAAAAAACCATATAAGCCTATGAGTTCTACGAAGCTTTTGTAAACAAATACTCAAAAGATTTTTCTTCTGCTGTAAAAACGCTTTAAATAACTATAGAGTCAGCTTTAACCTTTTTTGATTTTCCTGGGCAAGACTGGATATCAATAAGAACTACCAATGTAATAGAAAGGCTCAATAAGGAATTCAAAAGAAGAACAAAGTCAATGGAAATACTTACAGGTGAACAAAGCTGTTATAACCTGCTTGCATTTATATCACTTAAGTTAAGATAGAAAGTTACTAAAGCTAGAAAACCCATAGGGAAGTTTAAGTCTAATTTGTCTAGCTTAAAGAGGTTTTATGAATTCACACAAAACTATTGACAACACCATTTATTGTTAAATATAACGTAACCCTATTTTTCTTTTTTGAACTGCATGACATTATTTGTTTTTTCGCCATTTTAAAGTGATGCTACTAGAGGATATTTCAATTTAATATCCAAATTGCTCAAACCTGAGCTGGGTAAAGAACCTGTTAATTTGACACTATCACAGATGAAATCAAAAAACAGGAATTTTTTCAAGAAATAAAAATTGTAAAAATACCTTATTAATTTACTGGGTATATTTAATTAATTACTGTACAAGTTTTTACATCAAAACAATTAAGAGACTAAATTATTCTTTACCTGCATTTTACTTATATATTTTATAAACATAAATCGAGGTATAATTTTTGGGTTTGTAAATAGGCTTTGTATGTGGTAAATAATGTTCACATTAAAAAGAGGTGGATATGTTAAGAATAAAAAAATATGTTTTAGGTGCTTTGATTCCAATCTTTATAGGTGCATTTAGCTATTTTAATAAACTACCAAATGCAAATGCTGACATGTTTATTAATATGGTAACACCTCGGTTTGCTTTCAATATAGGCAGTGGGTTAAATGCTTACTATACGCCTTCAGTGACAGGGTACGTATATTATTATAGTTATAATAATATGTATTATATGTGGTATAACGGTATTTTAATGTATTCTCCATATTACTGGGGACCGTGGAAACCAGTTTATACTGGAATGATCATACCACGTATCTTTTTAAGTGGTCCTCCACATCCGCCACCAGGCTTTAAGTGGGGCTATTGGGTCCATAGACCACCGCCACCACCTCCTCCTGTAGGTTATTATGTGAATTACTGGTATTACGTACCATATCCTCCTGCACCACCTCCGCCACCGCCCCCACCACCACCAAGACCAAGACTATGGCCTCCTG
>NZ_JAGDWY010000004.1:0-711 GCF_023256235.1 Desulfurella sp. | reverse complement strand
ATAGACCACCAGGTCCTCCTCCTCATGTTTTTATGCCTGGACCTCCACCAGACCCTCGTGGCCCTAGACCAGGCCATAGGCCAGGGCCTCCTGGACCACCGTAATAAGTAAGAGTTCTGATTGTGGGATCTGTGTTTTGATTAACTTTATCCTACAATCAGAACAATTATAAACTTAAACAAAAAGAGTTAACTTTCCCGATACAACAAAGGCTATAAAGTAAAAAAATGCATTAAAAAATGTTTGAAAGTATAAGCAGTTTTAAGTTACAAAGCAAAAGTAAATCATTAGCAGCTTTTTATAAAATATTTTTGCATACCAATATTAAGCAGTGGTTTTCTATGCGCAGGTATCATAGAAGACTTTAAGCAACTAAAGTTTAAGAAGTCAAAAAAGCTTTTATATTAAAATTTATTTTTGGTACGATTAGATTTTTATATTTTTACAACACACAAACAATTTTAGTATTTCGATTAATTTTTTGTTCTTTTGTAATTGAGATTTTTTGGTAAGAAATAAATGAGCTTTTAAGAGTGATAAATAATACGTTATTTACCACTTGACAATATCAAAATTAATTGTATATTGTAAGTATCCCCACTCCAGGGGGGTAAGGGAGGTACGCAATGAAACTAATAGACAGGATGGTTACAAAATATGAATCATCAAGACACAACAAACACTAATGTTAATCAAAAGCATAAGTGCTGT
>NZ_JAGDWY010000003.1:2885-4373 GCF_023256235.1 Desulfurella sp. | reverse complement strand
GTAAAAGTTTTTCGAAAGAAAATTTAAATCTTATTAAATCAATAAAAACACTTGTTATAGAATCAAATCATCTGGATAATTTTAAAGCTATGACTTTAGAGCGCAGTATTTTTTCTGATACCTGGATGTTTGGAAAAAGACAATCTATTATGGAAAAATTCATAAAATCGAGGAGAAAATGAGTATTTTTGATATATTTAAAAAGATAAAATCAGGATTTGCACAAGAAAATATAACACTTAAAGATAAACCTATAGATCAAAACTACTTGGATCAGTTAGAAGAATTACTTATTACCTCAGATTTTGGCGTTGAAATTACGCAGAAAATCATTGAAGAAATAAACAAAAATATTGGCGGATCTGTTAAAACTATTAGAGACGCAGAGTTTGTAATTAGAAATATTCTATTGAGTGTACTTGAAAGTGTCGAAAAACCTCTTTATATAAAGGGATCTCCATTTGTTATTATGGTTGTTGGCATAAATGGTTCTGGAAAAACAACAACTATCGGAAAACTTGGAAGTTTATACTTAGAACGTGGTAAGAGTGTTTTGCTTGTTGCAGCAGATACTTTCAGAGCTGCAGCAATTGAGCAGCTTGAAGAATGGGCCAAAAGGAGCTCTTGCGATATTTTAGCGCCATCTACAAAAACTGATCCAGCTGCTGTGGCGTACGATGGTGTTCATAAGGCGCTTGCAAAGAATTATGATATTGTATTAATTGATACGGCTGGTAGACTCCACACACAAAAACATCTTATGGAAGAAGTTAAAAAAATTAAGCGTTCTATTGGAAAATTAGGTAATTTTCCTCAAGAAATATTACTTGTGCTTGATTCAACAATTGGTCAAAATGCACTTGTACAAGCAAAAGAGTTCAATAATGCATTGAGTGTAAGTGGTATAGTTATAACCAAGCTGGATAGTACATCAAAAGGTGGTATTATTTTTGCAATAAGCCAGGAGCTTAAGATTCCAATAAGATACATAGGTATGGGTGAAAAGATAGAAGACTTAAGGGCATTTGTTGCAAGAGATTTTATTGAGTCACTGCTTAATCCTATAACTTAGCAACTCTTTTTTTATTATATAAAATCCTATTGGTCCATAAATTAAAGCAGATAATAGCAAACGAACCAGAGCGTTTATTATATATGTTTTGCTAAAATTTATGTTTTTTAGGCCAATTGATAAGAAAATAAGTACAAAAAAAATAACTAGACTTTCTTTTGGTATTTTATATACGATTTTACCAATTTTTCTATTAAAATAGTGTGTAAGTATTGCTAAATTAATAAAACCTACAATACTTAACGATAAAGCTAAACCCCAAAAACCAAACAAATAGGCACATACAACAGAGGTTATTAGTTTTACTAAAACTGAAATCATTGATGCTTTAAGTGGAGTTTTTACATCTTTTATAGCATAAAATGCGTTATTTACTATTCTTAATTGTGAAAAAAACAAAAAACCTGACATAAACA
>NZ_JAGDWY010000003.1:0-2875 GCF_023256235.1 Desulfurella sp. | reverse complement strand
ATAAACATGGTTAACGCTATATCGGTATTAGCAGTATCACTTGATGTGAATTTGCCATGTTGAAAAATTATTGTAATCAGATCTTTACCAAAAAAAATAAAATACAGTGTAATTGGTATGGATAGATTAAGTATAATTTTTAATAACTGGTTTGTGTTTTCTATCAGTTGAGCTTTATCCAGTTTACTAAGTTGAGGCAATGTGGCTTGAGAGATTGCAAGAACAACAATAGCAAAAGGCAACTGAAACAAAATATTGGCATAATAAAGGTAAGATATGCTACCTACTTTTAAAAAACTTGCAATAAATGTATCTATCATATCGCCAATTTGTAATACAGAGCCGCTAATTGCTGTAACTGACATTAATTTTAAAATCTGTTTTGTTGAATCTTCTATTTTAAATGTATATTGAATTGGAATTTTACCCCATCTTAAGCCATAATAAGAAAAAATCATCTGAAGTATCCCACCAAGCACAACACCAAAGCATAAAGTAAAAATATGAGGTTTAAAAAAATCATATAGAATTAATATAGATACAATCATGCTGATATTTAGTAAAGATGGGGAAAAAGCTCCAACACCAAACTGGTTATAGCTATTCATTATACCCATAAAACATATTGCCATACCAATAAAGAATATGTAGCTAAAATTGATCTTAACAAGCAAATCTAATGTTTTAACATGAGGGTCCAAAAGTAAGCCGGGTGCAGAAATTAAAATCAAGACTTTTGAAAAAATTATGCCAATAATTGTAAAGATAAGCAATATAGTTCCAAAAATAATAATTAAGTTTCCTACAGCAACTTTTGCTTTTTCTGGGTTATCTTTATCTATTTTTGATAAAACAGGTACCACAGAAGAATTTATCGCACCTTCACCAAATATTCTCCTAAAATGGTTTGGTATTTTAAAAGCTACGAAAAACATATCCGTATAAATATCAGCACCAAAATATCGTGTTATTAAAAAATCCCTAAAAAAACCTAATATCCTTGATAGTATTGTAAAAAATGCAATAATTTTGATGTTTTTAAACATTTTTTTTTATTAAAATAACAAACTCGCCAATAATTTTCTTTTCATTAAATAGCTTAATTACATCATCTACAGGTCCTCGTATAAATTCTTCGTAAACTTTTGTTAATTCTCTGGCTATTACAATATATCTATTGCCAAGAGTTTGTTTTATATTTTCAAGTGTTTTTTTAAGTCTATTTGGTGATTCATAGATAATTATTGTTGCATCAAGATCATATTTTAAAAGAATTTTTGATTGTTTAGATAATGATTTTGGCAAAAAACCTAAGAATATGAATTTGTCCGTTGCAAGACCACTTGCCTGCAAAGCACAAATAAATGCACTGGCGCCGGGTATTGGTTCTACTTTGTAGCCATGCTCTATAAAAGCTTTAACAATTCTATATCCTGGATCCTGTATAGTTGGTGTGCCAGCATCTGTAATTAAAGCTATTGTTTTGCCTTCACTAGCAATATTTAGAGCAATTGGTATTTTTTTTTCATAATTATAATCATTGTAGGATATTATATCTTTTTTGATGTTGTATGTTGATAACAATATTTTTGAATGTTTTGGGTTTTCTGCAAAAATTACATCCACAGAATTCAGCGTTTCAACCGCTCTATATGTTATATCTTTTAAGTTGCCAATAGGCGTGGCAACGACATAGAGACTGGTCTTCATAGCTTGGCAAAAAATTGCCTTATCTGGTTTATATCATCGCATGGTTTTGTTTCATAACATCTGCCTCGTATGCATGAAGGACCAGCATTTTTAAAGATAATAGGAGCAATTTTTTTGCAAATTTTCAACATTTCAATTGCAATATCCTGAATTTCTTTTTGAGCTTTTTTGCATGTTCTTAATGTAAAAAAATGAAGTAGTTCTCTTGCATTCATAGTAACAATTATATCGGATACTATTGCGCATGGCAAAACATATCTGGCATCTTCTTTTGGCAAATCTAAGTTTAATAGTTCTTCATAGGCAGACTGAGCTTTCTTTATTATATCATCAAAGATTTCTTTTGCTTTAGTATTGTTTAAGATTTTTTCAGGCACAAAAAAACCAGAAGCTTTTGTATATCTATGAGATTGCTGAGTAAAGCTTGCGATTCTATGCCTTACAAGCTGATGAGATGCTACGCGGCTGATACCTGTTATTAAAAACGTAAAACTTGCATGTTCTAAAATAGATAAATGACCTGATTTGATAATTTTTCTCAAAAATGTTTTGTTATCTTTAGGATTTGATTGATAACAAATTTTTGCTATATCAGCACATAAATTGTCTGATTGATTTGTATGTGATATAAGTATAACCTTTTCGTAGATTGGTTCTACTTCTAAATCTCCTTCCTCAATAACTTTACCACAATTTTGACATTTAAATTGTAGAGGTTCATCTAGAACTTTTGCTTTGTAATAGTTTTCCTTTGTAAGGTTAGTAGAACCGCAATGAGGGCATTTAACCTTATACTTATATTTGATAACGTCCCCTGCCAATACTATCATATCGACAGTATCAAATTGAAATAGCTTTTCTTTGTATAGATCTTTTAACAACATTATTTTCCTCCTTTAAACAAACTAATATTAAAAGCTTTTCTTAAGCTTTCTTTAAATACAATTAGTCTTTATTATTATTTACTAATTAAAATACTAACTGATTACGAATAGATAGGGGATATATAGCTATTTCAGATTTATAATTTTCAAGTCCATTATATAATATTTGGGGTGAGATATTGTCAATAGCGTATTCGGTAGAAAATACGTATCCAGCTGCCTTATAGCATTTTGCTACAAAGGCACTACAATATAGACTACGATGTTCATCATCTAATGGA
>NZ_JAGDWY010000002.1:8533-10846 GCF_023256235.1 Desulfurella sp. | reverse complement strand
GCTTAATGATAAATGGAGGGATTATGAGGGATCCGTACAATCCGTGAGGCAGAACGCAAAAATTAAACGAACAACAGCTTAAAAATATAATAAATCAATATAAAAATAACGAAAAAATTACCCCACTTGCAATGTGGCGTTTGGCTAAAATTTATTACAATAAAAAGGAGTATGCTAAAGCACTGGATTTGTATGAAAAAACTCTCCGTTCATCAAATGTAATGGACGAATTTCAAAACCTGGCTCAAGATAGTTTAAATATGTATGCAGACCAAAGCGCTAAAAACTTTGATGAAAAATCAATGCATGAAGCATTGAGGCTTTCTAATAAATTGAAGCTACAATTAAATTCGTGCAATTTGGCTAAAGGTTTTATGTATCTTGGTCAATATAAATTAGCTTTTGATTCTGTGGATAAAAATTCTCTATGTTATAAGTTTATTAAAGCAAATTATGATATTCAAAAAGGCAATCTAAAAAATGCTTTGTCTGACTTAAGTAAATTAAATAAAGATTATCTAAATATTATTTATGGAAGGTTCTCTTATGCTAACGGAGAATTAAGTAAAGCTAAAACGTTTTTTGAAAAATGCTTAAATTCAAAAGATGAATTTTTAAAACAATATGCCAAACTTAAATTGTTTGAAATAAATATAGAAAAAAATATTCAAAACAAACCGATTGACAATAAAGAATTTAAAGGACCATTTTTAACAGAAAGCTTTTTTTTAAACGCTATGTATTATTTTAATAAAAAAAATTATGCTAATGCGATAAATTATTTTGAAAAAGTAGAAAATAACAGAAAGTACAGCGAGCAGGCGCTTTTTTATGAAACATTGTGTCTGATAAACTTAGGTAAAAAAGAGCTTGCTTTAAAAAAGCTTGCAATTTTAGAAAAAAACTATCCAAACTCAACATTAACAGAAAAATTAAAAATTTTACTACAATGAATAAAAATTTGGAAAATTTAGAGTATATATTTGAAAAGCTTATAGAAACGACTCAAAATTTAGAAAAATCGCATGAATTACTAAAACAAAAAATCTCTTATTTAGAAGCTAAATTAGAAAATAATAGGAAATATCTTGAAAATATACTAAATAGTATTACGAATGGGGTATGTACAATTGATATAAACCTTAATATTATCTTTTTAAATCCTGCTGCAAAAAAAATTCTCAATATTGGAGATTATCAAAATAAAAGTTTGAAAGATATATTCAATATAGATGCAAAAAATATTGATGAGGTATTAAATTATTTTAATGAGTATGAAGTATATAGTATTAAATCGGATATAATTAATGTTAAAAAATTAAAAATTAATGCTTCCCGTGTGTACGATAAAGACTTAATAATTGGAGCTGTGCTTGTCTTTGAAGATATTACAAAGCTTGAAGCATTGGAACTTGAAAATAAACAGAAAGAAAAACTTGCAACGCTTGGTCGAATGGCAGCAAGCATTGCGCATGATATACGAAATCCACTTGCAAGTATACAGTTATTTATTTCACTCCTTGAAGAAAATGAAAGCGATAAAAAAGAAATTGTAAAAAACATAAATACAAATATTCAGCGAATTGACGAAATTATTACAAATACGTTGCTTATATCAAAAAAAGTTATAGCAAAAAAAGAAAAAATAAAACTAAACGAACTTATTGAACAAATAGAAAAGGAAATAATAAATAAACTAGTTACATATAATGTAACATTTATAAAAAATGTACAATCTCTAATAATTGTATCCGATAGAAATTTACTAAGAAGCATAATTACAAATTTACTTACCAATGCTATAGAAGCTGCAAAAACATCTGTTGAGTTGTTTGTTAGTGTTTTTAATAATAAATTGGTAATCATTGTTAAAGATGATGGTTGTGCACTTAATGATACAAATACAATCTTTGAGCCTTTTTTTTCTGAAAAAAAATCTGGTGTTGGATTAGGCCTTTTTATTGTTAAAAAAGCCATAGAAGCTTTAAACGGCAAAATAAAGGTTTTGAATGCCAAAAAAACAATATTTATTGCGATGATAAATGTTTAGTTTAATAAAATGGATAAAAATAATTTTTTATATGTTTTTTTATTATATTACACAAAAAGATATTAAAGTTGCAACTAAAATGTTCTCAAAAAAAGTAATTGAGATATGTAAAACTAAAATTATTTCAAATAAAGTTGATTATAATATAAAAAATTTTGTAATAATGGCCACACATAAGAGCTATTTTGATATTTTTTGTATTGAGGATTGTTTTAGTAATGTTAAAATTATCTGGTTTGCAAAAAAGGAATTATTTAAAATCC
>NZ_JAGDWY010000002.1:6940-8523 GCF_023256235.1 Desulfurella sp. | reverse complement strand
AAAAACTGGAGCTGTATGCGTTGATAGGGGCTCTGTTTTGCACTCAGCTTTGATGATTAGAAGATTTTTTAAGGATAAAAAAAACGATGTTGCTTTTGCAATTTTTCCATATGGAACAAGAAAACACACTAAGGCTTTTAAAAGTGGTGGGATTTATTTTGCAAAAAAACTCAAATTACCTATAATACCAGTAAAGATAGAAGGCAGCGAAAATGTTATGCCCCCTGGAAAAATAACTATACAAGAAAATCAAAAGGTTAATATCAAAATTTATGATAAAATTAACCCCGATTTAGAGGTTGATAAAATAGAATCTACATTGAAAAAACTTATATGAAAAAGCTGTTTTTTTTGGTTATTTTTTTGGTTAGCTTTTATATGCAAAGTTGTTCTTATATTCCATTTGTAAGCTCAACGCCTTCTATACACCCTATGAAATCTGTTAATGTTGGGTATACAGAGGAAGGGTTAGCATCGTGGTATGGACCACAATTTCAAGGTCAATTAACAGCAAGCGGTGAAATATTTGATATGTATAAATTAACAGCGGCAAGCAGGACGTTGCCCTTGAATGTTTATGTGAGAGTTACAAATTTAGACAATAATCGCTCAACCGTTGTAAAGATAAATGATAGGGGTCCATTTGTTCATGGAAGAATAATTGATTTATCTTATGAGGCGGCCAAACAACTTGGTATGTTGCAAGCAGGGGTTGTTCCTGTAAAAATTACTGTTGTGTCTCCTAATTATTATGTGCTTGCAGCAAATGAAAAATTTACAATACAGGTTGGGGCATTTACCGATTTTAAAAATGCTTTTGATTACAGAAACTATCTATCTCGCTATTTCAATCTAGTTTATATAAGTAGTTTTTATACAGGAAGAGAAACTTATTATAGAGTAAGAGTTGGTATATTTGATAGTCAGCAACAAGCGCAAATGTATGCTCAAAACGTAGTAAGTTCCATAGTTAAGGATTATTTTATAGTAGCAAAAGATTAATTATTTTTCTTAAAAGTAGACTCTTCGTTTTGCTCAGGATGATATATTAATTACAACAATTTCAGATTTAGAAAAAATTCTAAATGGTGGTCCCCATGTGCCAACGCCACTGCTTACAATTAAATGCGAACCATTTATTTTAAAGTATCCAAAATCTCTATTGCGATAAAATGCTTTTGTTATAAGTGTAAATGGAAACATTTGACCAGCATGCGTATGTCCGCATAAAGCCAAATCAAATAAATTAAAATCTTTTTCTTTTATTAGTGGTCTGTGTTTGACAAAAATAATAAATGTTTTTTTGTCGCA
Organism: Desulfurella sp.; assembly: GCF_023256235.1. NCBI lineage: Bacteria > Pseudomonadati > Campylobacterota > Desulfurellia > Desulfurellales > Desulfurellaceae > Desulfurella > Desulfurella sp. The sequence goes on along the minus strand of NZ_JAGDWY010000002.1, from coordinate 7,212 downwards.
ATTGTTTAAAATATCGGAGTTTTCTTTATCTGTTATAGTTTCATCGTCTATACCTGCTATGCTTAAGAAGTTATTGATTTTAATACATTTGTTTCTCAAGAGAAAAAAACCAACTTTTTCAAGCTGTGTTTGGCATCTATCTACACCTCTATAAAACTCATGGTTGCCAAGTACTGCAAATTTACGCATGGGAGCTTCAATTGTTTTTAGTGGTTGAATATTATGTTCTATGCCATCAATTGATGAATCAATAATATCTCCACCTGCTATTA
>NZ_JAGDWY010000002.1:0-6930 GCF_023256235.1 Desulfurella sp. | reverse complement strand
ATTTGGTGGACAAGAGTTACATACTAAAGAAGATTTTGTTTATTTATTAACATATTTATTATTTATCATAAGTCCGGCATGTAAATCGGAAAAAAATACAATACGTATAGGTTTTTGAATTTTTGTAGATTTTATTACTATTGTTCTAATATTTAACTTTTGAGCATTAATATATCCAAAACATAAAAAAGCTAAACTTAAAATACTTGAAAATGCAAAATTTATTTGTTTTACTAAAAAGGGTTTGTAGATAAAACCAAATAAAAATGCAACTAATGAAAAAAATACAAATAATATTAAAAAACCCATCCAGTAAAAACTGATATGCGCAAGAAAACTTGCAATTTGAGTTTCAAATTCTTCAATTTTTCTTATTATAAAAAGCGAGAATGTCATGTATATTAAAATTATAAAAATAACTGAGTTTATATAAGAATTTTTAAAAATTGAAGCAAAAAGCCAACCAAAATATACGTTAAATAAGCCGTATATAGTTAAAAAGACGACAAAAAAATAACTCAATTTTAAATTCGCACGTTTATATTGTTTTGTAATAAGTATTTTTTGGTTTCTTGGATTGAAATTTCTCCAAAATGAAATATTGATGCAGCTAGTGCAGCATCCGCTCCAATTTCAAAAACCTGTTTTATGTGTTCCATTTTTCCAGCACCACCAGAAGCTATAACGGGTATTGTTGAATTTTCACAAACAAGCTTTGTTAACTCTAAATCGTATCCTTCTTTTGTGCCATCTTTATCCATACTGGTAAGAAGTATTTCGCCAGCACCTCTTTCCTGGACTTCAATTAGCCAATCAATAACTTTTTTATTTGTATTTACTCTGCCACCATCTATAAAAACATAAAAATCATTACCTATTTTTTTTGCATCAATGGCTACTACTATACATTGACTTCCAAAAACCTTTACGGCTTCGTTTAAAAAATCAGGGTTTCTTACAGCAGCTGAATTTATAGAAACTTTATCAGCACCAGCTTTAAGCAGGTTTCTTATGTCTTGTATTGTTCTTATACCACCACCTACTGTTAATGGCATAAATATGTTTTGGGCGCAAGCTGAAACTACGTCAATCATTATTGAGCGTTTTTCGTAACTAGCTGTAATATCTAAAAAAACAAGCTCATCTGCTGATTGGCTATCGTATATAATCGCTTGCTCTACAGGGTCTCCTGCATCTTTCAAGTTTACAAAGTTTATGCCTTTTACTACTCTGCCTTCTTTAACATCAAGGCATGGGATAATACGTTTTGCTAACATTCAATCACCTAAATCAATCACTGTGCCTACATTGTTGTAAATTATTTTATCTGGAAATTCATTTGCAAGCGCACAGGTCATAGCTATTCCGGTACAATGTGATGGTCCAATAATTTTAAGTTGTTGCATGGTTTTTAGAGTTTCAACGGTCTTTTCTTTTTGAAATTTACTTGCTGGTCCTAAGTGTGTACCACCAATAAAACCTATTACTTTTTTGTTAAATGTATTTTCACAGTGGTTTATGATATTAATTATACCTCTGTGTGCGCAACCAAAAACAACAAAAAGTCCTTCTTTTAAATCTAAAACTAAACTTAAATCGTCTGGCACATCATCTTTTATATATTGACCATTTGATTCAAAAACGAAATCTTTATCAACTTCTTCAAAATCTGTTTTTAGCTCTACAAAGCCTGTTGTATAAATATTTTTACTAACTTGTTGAGGCTTTGTGCTAAATTCAAAATGTGCACCTAAATGTTCAAAAAAACTTTTGTCTTCTATGCCTATGTATCTTAATTTATCACCTTTTTTAGAGTATCTCTTTCTAAATATTTCTGGGTGGGCTATAATTGGTGCTTTTGCATATTGCAATACATACTTCAGGCCACCGACATGGTCGTAATGGCCGTGGCTTAGCACAATTTTATCTATGTTTTGTAAATTTACATTAAGTGTTTTTGCATTATGTATAATACAATCGCTTTGACCAGTATCAAAAAGTACTCGAGAGTTTTCTGACTCAATGAGCACACTTAAACCATGTTCTGCTTTTAATGTGCCACCTGTTGATGTATTTTCTACAAGTGTTATTAGCTTCATAATTGTCCCCCGTGTATCTGGCTTAAATCAATTGTGCCTTCATATATCGCTTTGCCTATTATAGCGCCAATTAAGCCATCTTTTTCATGTTTTTTTAAGCGCATTAGATCATCTATGTTTTTTATGCCACCTGATGCTATTATATCCATTGAACTTTTTTTTGCAATTTGGGCATAAAAATTTTCATCTATCCCGCTTAGCATGCCGTCTTTTGAAATATCAGTTACAATTGCCTCACTTATACCCAAGTCTAGAGCCTGTTTGAGAAAATCTACACAATCAACTTGCGTTTCTTCTTCCCAACCTGAGATTTTTACTTTATTATTTTCTATATCAACACCTATTACAATGTATTTTAAAAAGGATTTTAAAATTTTTTCGAATTCAGCTTTATTTTTAAATGGAAGGCTCCCAATTACAATTCTTTTCACACCTGAATCTATTATTTTTTGTGCTATATCAAAATTTCTTATTCCACCACCAACTTCTAATTCTATATTGGAATTTTTTGCAATTTTGTAAATTATATCTAAATTATTACCCCTGTTAAATGCAGCATCTAAATCAACAATATGGATTCTTTTAAACCCAAGTGATTCAAAATACAATGCAAACTCAAGAGGATTTTGACTGTATTCTTTCGCGCTTTCGGCTTTACCTTTTGTTAGTCTTACTACTTTTGAATCAATTAGATCAATAGCTGGCACAACTAACATTTTTCTTCACACATATTGCAGAAATTTTTATATATTCTAAGACCCAAAGTTTGACTTTTTTCTGGATGAAACTGAACGCCAAATACATTGTCTTTTTGACTTGCACTCGTAAATGTGCAACTGTAGTCAGTTTTGGCAACGCAATTATCATCAGAATCGGTAAAGTAAGAGTGTACAAAATAAAAGTAAGAGTTATTATTGATACCGTCAAATAAATTACATTGTTTGGTATAATAAACAGTATTCCAGCCCATATGGGGTACTTTATAGGTTTTGTTTGGTATAAATTTTACACATGAGCCTTTAAATATACCAAACCCTTTGTGAATACCAAATTCAAAACCTTCTTCAAAAAGCAATTGAAACCCTACACATATGCCTAAAAATGGTTTTTTTGATTCAATGCTTTCAAGTATGGTGTCTATTAAATTGTACTTTCTAAGCTTATCCATGCAATCGCCAAAAGCTCCAACTCCAGGTAAAACTACACCACTTGATGCTTTAATTATTTTTGGATCTTTTGTTAAGCAAGCCTTATAACCAACTTTTTCAATTGCTTTTGTAACAGATGCAACATTTCCTGCATCATAATCTATTACTGCTATCATAATTCCTCTAAATCAACCAATTTAACTCCATTGAAATTTTCACCTAAAAAAAGTTTACCAATTTTAGAAAAATTTTCTGGTGAATCTGTTGCGTAAAATTCGATTTTACCACTTCCTTTTAACATGTTTTTATCAATTGTATTGATAATAGATGTGCCAGAATCAATAATTTGAGCATTAGGAACAATTTCTTTTATTATATGCTTGATTAATGGATAATGAGTACACCCAAGCACGAGTGCTTGTGCTTGGATACCATTTAAATAGCGTTTGGCTACTAATTTTGTTATATCATCGTCAATTAGTCCTTCTTCAATTAGAGGTACAAATAAAGGGCACGCTTTTTGTTGCACACTCGCATTTTGATTAAACATTTTTATTGTTTTTTCATAAGCATTACTTTCAATAGTTGCTTTTGTTCCAATTACAGCTATAGAGTCAAATTGACAGGCCACTTTTGCTGTAGATTCCACAACGCCATATATAGGTACATTAAAGATACTTCTTAAGGTATCTATTGCAAGACTTGATGCAGTATTACATGCTACAATTATAAAATCAACACCTTTGCTTAACAAGAATTTTGTATTTTCTATAGAGTATTTAATAACTGTTTCTTTAGATTTGTTTCCATATGGTACTCTTGCAGTATCACCAAGGTAAATTATATCACTTTTAAAATATTTAATTAACGGTTTTATTACAGTTAAGCCTCCAACACCAGAATCAAATATACCAATCATATAACACCGTTTATAAGTTTTGCCAAAAAGAAATTGCCATCTGTTAAAAAATGGTTTATGCACGCAAAATCCTGCGAAACAGATAAAATCTTTTCATCTTTTAGATCCATAAAATACTTTATTAAAACTCTATTTATTCCACCATGCGCTACAATTAAAGTATCTTTTTCAAAATCAAACTCGCTCAAAAAGCTGTTAACGCGATTGTATACATCAAAAAAACTCTCGCCATTTTTTATTTTAAAATTAAATGGATCTTTTAAAAAACTTAATGCTTCAAGCGGATATTTTTGTTCTATTTCTTTCCAGCTAAGTGATTCAAAAATACCAAAATTTCTCTCTTGTAGTCTGTTGTCTACTATTAGCTCACAATTTAAGCCATCCTGTATAATTTTAGCGGTTTTCAGGCATCTTTTAAGGGGACTTGAAAATATTTTTTTTATATTTTTATACATAAAAAATTCTTTTAATTTTTGTGCCTGTATTATTCCATTTTCCGACAAATCGACATCTCTGGATCCATTAAATACCATCATTGAAGCGTTTTCAACTTCTGGATGCCTTATAAAATAAAGGTTAATTATTTTTTTTGTAAAAAATTCCAACTTTTCCACGTATTATATTTTACAGTAAAAATTTATATTTGCAAATTATAATTTTCTTGATAAGCCTAAAACTGCACCAATAAACATTGCGTTTACAACCAAACTTGAACCACCATAACTTACAAAAGGCAATACTGTGCCTTTTGTAGGTATTAAATGAAAAACGCTAAAAAGATTTATTAATATTTGTATGGAAAATAAAAATCCGGTACCAAAAACGAAAGCTTTTTCATAGTAATTATCCAGTTTGTTTGCAATAGAAAATATTGAGTAAATAAGCAAAAATAATAGTATTATAACAAGCAATACACCTAAAAAACCCAGATCTTCACCAATGGAAGCAATAATAAAATCATTGTAAGCATCAGGTAAAAATAAACTTTTAAAACTTCCATTGCCAATACCTCTTCCAAATAAGCCACCTCCGGCAAGTGCAATGAAGCCTTGATGCACCTGGTAGGGAAGGTGATTATTATGTATAAAACTGCTAAGTCTCTGTAAACGTTCTGGGTGAACTAAAAAAACTAACGAAAAAACTATAACGCCTAAAGCCAAAATAATACCTATATAGCTCGTCCTTAAACCAAAAATATAAAGCACAAGAAGAACTACAAGACAAAACAGAAATGCACCACCAATGTCTGGTTGAGAAATAATTAACAAAGCTATAATACCAAAAACTAAAAAAAGGGGTAAAATTACATTTAAATCGTTTAATGATTCGTATTTGCGATCAATAAAATCTGCTAGATATAAAATAAATGCAAAACGTGCAAATTCTGTTGGTTCAAAAGAAAAGATACCAAAATTAAACCATCTGACAGCACCCCTAATATTCACACCAAAACCTAAATGAAGTGCAATAAGAAACACAATAGCTAAGCTTAAAAAAAGAGGTATCAATTGTCTTAATTTTTGAGGGTTTATCTTGTAAAAGAACAATCCAACAAAAAATGAGACAACTATATATATTAAATATCTTTCAAGTAAAAAGTTTGGTTTACCAAAATGCTGAAAGAAAAAATAATTAGAAGCACTCCATGTCTCTACTAAACCAATAAAAACCAGTATAAACGAACAAAAAATTATAACAGTAGGTTCAAAGGCGTGGTGCTTTGTCATATTCTTCTTTAAATGCAAGGCATTCAGCTTTAAAAGCTTCGCCTCGCTCTTCAAAGTTTTTAAACTGGTCAAAACTTGATCCGCCTGGACTAAATAGTACTATTCCGCCTGGTTTGGCAATATGAAATGCAGCAATAACAGCTCCTTTAACATTAACAGCCGGAAGTGGTATAGGTCTTAGTTTGTTTAATTCTGCTATGATTTTTTTTCTATCTTCGCCAAAAACTACAACTCCTGTTAATTGAGTCAATAGATCCATTAAGTTTGCATATGATTCACCTTTGTGTTTACCACCAAGAATTATTACAATATCTTGCTTGTTTTCAAATGATTCAATGGCTTTTCTAACAGAGTCTATATTTGTGCTTTTTGAATCGTTGTAAAATTTTACACCTTCAATTTCACAAACATACTCAAGCCTGTGTGGCAATGTTTCTTGATTCATAACTACCTCCAAAATAGTATTTTTATCTACATTGCATATTAGACTTGCAAGGCTTGCAGCTGCGATATTTTGCATATTGTGAGCGCCTATAAGTTTTGTGTTTTTTATCTCGAAATGCTCTTTGAAATTAATAGTTACACTATTTTGAGATACTTTTGCCTCAACATTATCTTTATAAGTAGAAAAGCCAATTACATTAAAAGCATCAACACTGTAATCTTCGTCGAGATTTCTTATCAAAAAGCCTTCATTTAAAAGATTTTTGGCAATTTTTAACTTGGCTTGTTTATACTCTTGAAAACTCCCATGCCAGCTTAGATGGTCTTGAGTTATATTTAAGATTATTGCAATATAGGGTTTGAAAGTATCAATAAACTCTAATTGAAAGCTACTTACTTCTACAATTAAGTAATCAAGCAAATGTGAAACCTGTGCAGCTTTTGTTAGAGGTAAGCCATAATTGCCGCACATGAGTACTTTTTTGCCTGATTTTTTTAGGATATTATGTATTAATTTTACGGTTGTTGATTTTCCATTTGTACCTGTTATTGCAATGATTTTGCATTTTGTAAGTCTAAATCCAAACTCAAGT
>NZ_JAGDWY010000001.1:38440-64320 GCF_023256235.1 Desulfurella sp. | reverse complement strand
CTGCATAGTAATAGCTTCTAACTGTTCTTTTGTAAGCTTGGCCGCTTCAGAGGCAGAATTTATGAGTAGAACATTACCTTGTCTTTGCACTACAAGTCCCTGTTGTTTAGCAATTAAATCTAATGCCTCATCCCATGGTATATTCATCAACCTCATGGTAATTTTTCCTTTTACAGAATCACCTATCATTACATTTAAATTTGCAGCTGCCGCAATTACCCTCAAAACATCCTGCAAATCTGCATCTCTTACATCAAAAGAAATTTTTTTGCCTACAAATTCTTTTTGATGTTCTTTTGAAACAATATTAAGATTCTCAACATTTTGTTGTGGTGACAAAACAACAAATATCGATCTATCAAAACTTGCTATTTCATCAATTTTAGCATTGTTTGTAAGAACTTTTACAATGTAATCATTATTTTCGATACCTGTTATAATATTTTCTATAAGTTTGGAAGAATTATTAATAGTAGGTTTTGATGGCCCAACATCCTTAATAGTAATTAAAATATTGCCATTCTCGTGTTTTACTTCATAGACAGGTTTTTTAGATGTAGATATTTTAACTTGAGTTTTATCCCTTATTGTGGTTGATGTTATTGATTCTATTTCATTTTGTTTTGAATTAGCGCTGCTATTTGCAATTGCTTCAACTGGAGATTCTACAGGTTGTTTTGGTAATTCATTTGAAACGGTTTGGTGTTCAATTTTCTTTACATTTTGTGGTAAGCTATTTTCATTAAAAACCACCGTAATTGTATCATTATTTCTATCAATTTGATATTGGGCATTATCTTTTAGATGAAAAACTACCCTTAAACCAATATTTTTATCATTATGTAATGCAAGCTTAATTAAGCTCACAGCATTAGAATCATTTGCTAATATTAGCGAAGGAATAGCGGGGTTATAAGATTTTATGCCAAGAATATCTATAGCTAAAATTTTTGTATTGTCTTTTTCTAATGTAAACGTTTTGTAAAACATATAACCATTGCCTTTAATTATGCATTTATTGTTATCAAAACTTAATGAATTAACACTTGTAGCTTTTTGAAAAGCATAAGAATAATTTATGGTTATTAAAAAGAATAAGATACTTAAAAGATATTTTCTATTCATGGTTTCACCTCATTTGAAAGTGTTTTGTTGGATATATCCTGCACAGATTTATTTTGATTATTGGGTTGGAGTATTATATTGTTAGGATTTTTCAAAGAAAGCTCTTTAATGCCATTTGGTGTTTTTAAAATAACTTTGTTTGGCAATATTTTAATGACCTGGATCTGACCTATTTTTGTACCTTGTTTTACAACATATACCATACCATTGGCATCTTGAAGCAAAGCACCTTTTAGACTACCCCACATAACCATTTTAAGTGTAAACTCTGGTGTAATCGTTGCTGGAGTATTTGGCAAACTAGAATATGTTTTTTGCGATTTAACTAAAGGCATAAAAGGATCTCTTGAAACACTAAATGCAAATGTTGCTGAAACTATAGCGATTGTAAAGATAATTCCTAAAAATAAATTTTTCATTTTGATTCCTTGGTATTTTTATTTTGTTCGGAATTTTTTAATGAATATGTTTCTGCTTTAAAATCTACATTAAGAATATTTGGGTTACTGGATGGACTAATAGAAAAATCTACTATTTTAACCAATCTTGGCATGTTACTTAATGCTTCAAATGCCGTGCCGATCTGGTTATAAGAACCGCTTATGCTAATTTGTATTGGAACGGTTGAATATGTGGCATTCTGGCTTTGTGTGTTTACTGTTTGTGGTGAAAATCTGTTCATCGATACGCCAACTTTTTTAATCGTAGAATTTATATCAACAAGCAGTTTTGGGATCTCTTCTTTTTCGGGCAACATTTCTTTGTATTTTTGCAATTTTTTACTTATAATAGCATACTTTTTCATTTCTAAAGGAAGTTTTTTTTCAAAATCACTAAGCTGAGTAATTTCTGAATTAAGTTTTTGCGCTTTTGAATACAGGTTTTGAAAATAACTAAAATACCATATTAGTGCTAAACCAATTACTATAATTACACCTATAAGAATCTTTTGAGATTGTGGTATATCACTAAATTGACTTGAAAGTGAGCTTTTATTAATAAATTTGTTTTGGGCCATAATCACCTCAATTCACAAATAAGCGTAAATTGATAAATATTTTGTTTTTGATCATTTGTTTTTGTTACGCCTTGATTAAACCTTACATCTTTTATAATTTTTTGATTTAGTAAATTATTCATAAAAAGTGATATAGAATCTATATCCAGGCTTGACGCTGAAATATTCAAAGTATTGGCTTGCTTTTCAACTCTCGTTAACCATACATTACTGGGCAAAGCATCTGACAATGCATATAAAATTTCAATTGGTAAATTTTTCCCATCCTCAAGCTTAGATATTGTATTGATAAGCTGGTTAGCCTTTTGCTGATCATTTTCAATAACTTTAATTTTAATTGAGAGATTACTAAGATAATTTCTTTTTTCTTCCAAGTGCTTTATTTTTGATTTCTCAAAAGCACTAATACCAAACATAACTGCAATCTCAAACAAAACTACAACCAATAATATTAACCAAAAATTATCTTTCAAACCTTTTTGTTTTGGTTTTTCTCCAATGCTTGTAAGTAAATTAATCTCTATCATGTTTTCCTCAATGCCAAACCTAAGGCTACATCGAATAAATATTTATTATCCATATTAAAGTTTGGATCCTGTATTGTTAGTGTATCAAACGGATTCAGTTTTACAACACCCATATTAAACACTGTAGCAAGATAAGATGCAATTTCATCAATCGAACATGCGCCACCTGCTAAAACAAAATTGTCAATATGTCGGTCTGCTAAAAGAGAAAAATTAAAATTTAACACATTAGATAATTCATTTTGCAAATTTATTAAATTGCTTTCAATAATACTTATTAAATGAGGATCTTTATTTTTTGACAATAACATATTTAAACTTTCTGATTCTGAAATAGAAAGTTTGTTAGCAATATCTAGAACAATTGAATCCAAACTAAAATCAATATAACTAAAATAAATAGGCTCAGTTCCATCCAATAATGCCAATTTTGTTGATTTTGCACCAATGTTTAGTATAAATACAAGCCTATTTTTTTCTGGTGTGTTTTCTAAATAAGTATTTATTGTAGAAAATATATCAACATCAATACACTCAAGTTTTAATTTTGCTTTACTAAACACCTCTTTTAAAAACTCTATCTTTTCTTTTTTTGCTGCAACAATTAATACTTTATAATTCTTATTGTTTTGGTCAACATTTAAAATTTGATAATTTACATTTACTTTATCTAGCTTAAAAGGAATATATTGTTCTGCTTCCCACATTACAGCTTGTTCAATTTCTGATTCATCTACCATAGGTATTGTCAAATATCTTGCTATACATTCTGAAATATTCAATGCATAGGCAATTGGCTTATTTTTTAAATTATTACTTGTTGCAAGCAAAGAAAGAAAATCTTTCATAGCAACTGAATCTTCCATGTTTAAATCTTGCGGTGTACTAATAAGCTGAGCTTTTGTCAAAAATTTCACACCACTTTTTTCTTTTAGTTGAACTATCTTTGTAAATTTCGAGCCAATATCCAAACCTACGAGATTCTTACCAGCCATTTTCTTACCTTCTTACTAAAGTGTTGTTTAATTCTAACATTCTTCAATTGTTATTGTCAACAAAAAAAATAAACAAAATTTCATTGTATAGCTTTAGCAAATTCTGTTCTAGAACTAAAATTTGATTTTTACTCTTTAAATGTATATATTAAAAAATATGAAAGAGAAACGTTTTAATATTGATATTGTGTTAAAAAAAACAAAAAGATGGGATTTCAAAGAATTACTTATACAAAAAAATATAATTTATTTTGAGTGGTTTGTAGAATTAAATGAAGATGTGTCAATCATTTCAGTTGATGTCAATATTGATGAATTAGAAGAATTATACAACTTTATATTTGAAAAACTTTCCGAATCAAGAATAGTATTGCCAAATGGTACAAGATTTCAAGCAAAGCTACCATTTGACTTTATTAAAACAAAGCTAACTAAATAGGAGTTTGTATGGGATTTAGAATTATTGAACCTAAAGAAATAGAATTCAGAATAGATATACCAAACAATATAGATGAAGAAAAAGCTGACTACTTTGTTGAACAAGAACGTTTAAATCGTGCACTAAAACTGCTTGTTGATATGCAAAATCCATACTACAATCTATATATATCTGGAGATATGGGACAAATCAAAGAATATATAAAAGATAAAATTATTGAATTATCCAACAATAAAGAATTTAAGATATATGATTATGCTTATGTAAATAATTTTAAAAATCCAAAAATGCCAAAATTACTTGTTTTGCCAAAAGGCAAAGCAAATATTTTAGCAACAAGAATGAACGAATTTGTAGAGTATCTTGTATCAAATATACCAGCAATTTTTGAAAGTAAAGAGTATGAAAATAGAATTCAAGCTATTAATCTTGAATATAACGAAAAACAAAATCAAATATTTGAAGAATTAGAATCAAAGGCTTCAAAACTGGATTTTGTTATTAAACCAACTCCATCTGGTCTTGTAGTAAATCCTGTTCTTGAAGGTAAAATTATTACAGAAAAAGAATTTTCCATGCTTGATGTTAATATAAAAAAGGAAATTGAAGAAAAAAGAAAACAACTGGAAGTACATATAAATGAATTTATGTTTGCATCAAGAGAATTAGAAAAAGAGCGTATCCAAAAAATAAAAAAAATTAACGACGAAATGGGTTTATCAATCATAAGCACAAAACTTGATAAAATAAAATCTGAGTTTGAAGGAATAAAGTGCGTAGAGGATTATTTAAATGAAGTAGAACATTATACAATAAACAACATAGTAATTTTTCTGCCAAGCAAAAACGAGCCCTTTCCATTTTTAAGCATGCCTTCAAAATATATTGAATACAAAGTTAATGTAATTGTGGATAACTCAAATATTGATATTCCAATATATTATGAACAAAATCCAACATATTCAAATTTATTTGGAAAAATTGAAAAACAAGCGTACTTTGGTATGCTAGTTACAAATTTTACAAATATTGTTGGAGGCCAGATAGTAAAAAATAATGGTGGTTTTTTAATACTTGATGCATTGAGTGCACTTACAAATCCTTTTGTATGGGATAGTCTTAAAAAAACACTAAAATCAAGGCAATTAATAATAGAAGATCCTTTTGATAAATACGGTGCCAACGTAGCAGAAAGTCTAAAACCAGAACCTATAGATTTGAATATAAAAGTTATACTGATAGGTGATGAATTTTTATATGATTTATTGTATGAATACGATGAAGACATGAAAAATCTATTCAAACTTAAAACCAATTTTAATCATATGATAGATGCAAAAACTTCTACTATAAATCAATATTTAGCAAACATAATAAAATTATGTAAACAAAAAAACCTTAAAATACCAACAAAAGATGGCCTTTTAGCAGTTGCAAAATACGCATTTAGACTAGCCGAAAGCTCAAATAAAATCTGGTCTAGAATTGATGAGTGTATAGATATTATTGAAGAAGCAAACACACTAACTACTGATAACATAGAATATAAACACATACAACAAACCATTGAAAACAAAATATTTATAAAAGACCTATATAGAGAAAAAATTCAAGAAATGATCAAAGAAGGGACAATCTTGCTTGATTTGAAAGGTGAAAAAATAGGTCAGGTCAATGGCTTATCCGTTTTGCAAATTGGTGATTTTTCTTTTGGTAGACCAAATAGAATTGTAGCTAAAACCTATGTTGGAAAAGGCGGTGTAATAAATATAGAAACTGAAAGCAAATTATCTGGCAAAATATTTGATAAATCATCATTTATTATTGGTGGGTATCTTGGCTCTAAATATGCCTACGATAAACCACTTAGTTTACAGGCTACCATTAGTTTTGAACAATCCTACTCTTATATTGAAGGAGACAGTGCAACATTAGCCATGGTAATAGCTCTTTTGTCATCGATTGCAAAAATACCAGTTAAAAATAATTTAGCCGTTACAGGTTCGATGAGTCAAGATGGTTTGGTTCAGCCTATAGGTGGCGTAAATGAAAAAATTGAAGGCTTCTTTGATGTATTAAAAATTTCTGGTAATTTATCTGACGCAGGTGTTGTTATTCCTTATCAAAATAAAAAAGATTTAGTTTTAAGAGATGATGTATTAGAAGCAATGCAAAAAGGTGTTTTTAAAATATACACAGTTGAAACAATAGACGATTGTATAGAAATTTTTATGGGCAAACCTGCAGGAAAAATTATTAAAAATAGATACGAAAAAGGAACAGTTCACTATATAGTAGATATGGCTTTTCGAAAGACAATGAAGCAATTAAAAGACAACAATGATTAATTATCTTGATGCGGGCGAGTCGCATGGAAATTGTTTATGTGCTATTATAGATGGTCTCCCAGCAGGCTTAAGCATTGATGTAGAGTTTATTAATAATTTGCTTAGTTTAAGACAAAGTGGGTATGGCAGAGGAGGTAGGCAAAAAATTGAAAAAGATAAAATCGAGATCTTAAGCGGTGTGCGTTTTGGTCAGACAACAGGAAGTCCAATCACACTAAAAATAGCTAACAACGATTATAAAAACTGGCAAGATATAATGGCGCCTTTTGCTCCTTATACAAACCAAAAACAAGTCACAAAGCCAAGGCCCGGTCATGTTGATTTAGTAGGATATTTAAAGTATGACAGAAACGACATGAGAGACTGCTTAGAACGTTCAAGTGCAAGACAAACCGCCATTAGGGTAGCTGTTGGGGCAATTTGCGAGTTATGTTTAAAAGAAGTAGGTGTCAACTTTTACAATTTTGTAAGTGCCATTGGTAATGTAAAAGCTAACATTGACTATTCGAATGTAGATGAAATTAAAAACAACTTAGACAATGAATTGCTCTGTCCAGACAAAAATGCATTGGTTGAAATGAAAAAAATTATTGATTATGCATCACAAAATGGTGACAGCCTGGGAGGCGTTGCTGAAGTTATTGTGGAAGGTGTAGTTGCTGGAATCGGCTCTTATAAATGGGACAAAAAACTTGATGCAAGGATTGCTTTAGCTGTTATGAGTGTGCAGGCCATCAAAGCGGTTAGTATCGGTGAAGGAGTCGAAAACGCATTTAAATACTCAAGCCAAGTGCAAGATGAAATATATTATGATAGCCAAGCTCAAACCTACAGACGTTATACAAATCGCCTTGGTGGAATTGAAGGCGGTATATCAAATGGGGAAAATATTATTGTCAAAGGATATATGAAACCAATTCCAACCACGCGCAAAGGCTTAAAAAGCGTGGATGTAAAAACAAAAGAAGCTCAATTATCAGCTTATGAACGCTCAGATGTTTGTGCAACAAGTGCGGCAAGTGTGGTAATAAGATCAGCAATTGCTTTTGAAATATTAAATGCATATATGGAAAAATTTGGAGGCGATTGCATGAGCGAATTTAAAACCAATGTGAATAATTATAAAGAGTATTTAAAAACAAAATGAATTTAATTTTAATTGGTTTCATGGGAAGCGGGAAAACTACCGTTGGCAAAGTACTTTCAAGGGAACTAAATTGGAAATTTGCAGATACAGATGAAATTATTGAAAAAAAAATAAAAATGCCCATAAAAAAAATCTTTTCACTTTATGGAGAATATTTTTTTAGAAAACTAGAACGCAATATTCTATTAAATATTAATATAAAAGAACCATTTATCCTCTCAACAGGCGGCGGAATGCCCTGTTTTAAAGATAATATTGATATAATGAAAAAAAAAGGTATTGTTATTTATTTAAAAGCTCCAAAAAGCCGTTTGTTTAAAATTGATAAAAAAAACAGACCACTTTTTAAAAAAGCTAAAATACTTATAAATAAAAGGAAATACTGTTATCAAAAGGCTGATTACATAATAGAAAACTATAAAATTGATTCGTGTATTAAACAGTTAAAACAACTTGTGAGGTGAAATATGGCATTTGTGCATTTACATAACCACTCAGAATATAGCTTGCTTGATGGTGCAACAAAAATTAATGCAATGATAGAAAAAGCAAAAAGTGACAACCAAGAGTACGTTTCCCTAACAGATCATGGAAATATGTTTGGAGCGCTTGATTTTTATAAAACCTGCACAAAAAATAACGTAAAGCCTATAATCGGATTTGAAGCATACCTAGTACCAGATAGGTTTGATAAATCAAATAAAAGTAATTTTCATTTGACACTCCTAGCAAAAAACAATGAAGGCTACCAAAATTTGCTAAAATTATCTACATTTTCTTATACCGAAGGTTTCTACTATAAGCCCAGAATAGACAAAGAGCTTTTAAGACAATACTCAAATGGTATAATAGCAGGAAGCGCTTGTTTGCACGGTGAGATCAATTATTATCTTTTAAATAATGACTATGATTCGGCAAAAAAAGCTTGCCTTGAATATCAGGAGATTTTTGGTAAAGATAACTTTTTTATAGAGATTATGAGACACGATTTGCCAGAACAAGCTCAGATAGAGCCACTGCTACTTAGACTTGCTAATGAAATTAACGCTCCAATAGTTGCCACAAATGATTGTCACTATTTAAACAAAACAGATGCAAAAGCCCAGGATGCACTGCTTTGCATTCAGACAAACAGGCTCATAAGCGAAGAAGATAGGATGAAAATGAGAACGCAGGAATTCTACTTCAAAACACAAGAAGAAATGTATGAGAAATTTAAAGACTTAAAAGAAGCACCAGATAATAGCTACCTTATAGCAAAAAATTGCTCAATTGATCTTGAGCTTGGAAAATTAATATATCCAGTTTTTTCTGAAAGTATGCAAAAAGACAATGAGATGCTTGAAAAACTTACAAAAGAAGGTCTTGAAAAACGCATAAAAAATTTTGATCTTGAAAACCAAAAGGATATTTATTATGCACGTCTTGAGTATGAATTAAATGTAATCAAACAAATGCATTTTAGTGGTTACTTCTTAATCGTTTGGGATTTTATAAATTATGCTAAAAGTCACTCTATACCTGTTGGGCCCGGAAGAGGCTCAGCAGCTGGAAGCCTTGTTTCTTATAGTCTTGGGATAACTGATATAGATCCCCTAAAGTATGGTTTGCTATTTGAAAGATTTTTAAACCCAGAGCGAATATCTATGCCTGATGTTGATGTAGACTTTTGTGTTGTGCGAAGAGATGAAGTCATAAATTACGTTCAAAACAAATACGGTCAGTACAATGTGGCCCAGGTTGCAACATTTGGTACGATGCTTTCAAAAGCCGTAATTAGAGATGTAGCAAGAGTTATGGGCTTTAGTTATGCAAGCGCTGATAAAATTGCCAAACTTATACCAACAAATTCAACGCTTAATGAAGCTATAAATCAAGTCGATCAATTAAAAAAGATGATTCAAGAAGATAAGCAAATACAAGAATTGTTTGATTTATCAAAAACCCTTGAAGGCTTAAAGCGTCATGCATCAAAACATGCAGCAGGTGTGGTTATTTCTCAAGAACCAATATACAATAGATGCCCTCTGTATAAACCAGCCGGCGAAGATGTCATAATTGCACAGTTTTCCAAAGAACATTTAGAAGATGTTGGTCTGATAAAATTTGACTTTTTGGGTTTAAGAAATCTTACCGTTATAGATTTTGCGGTTAAACTGATAAAAAAATACGAAAACGAAAACTTTGATTTACTAAACATACCCACAAACGATAAAGAAGTTTTCAAACTGCTTAGTAGCGGTGCCACGCTTGGTGTGTTCCAGCTTGAAAGCTCTGGTATGCAAAAATTGATAAGCGAACTTAAACCCACCGTTTTTGAAGATTTAATAGCTTTGGTTGCTCTTTATAGACCAGGACCACTTGGCAGCGGTATGGTAAAGGATTTTATTGAAAGAAAACATGGTATCTCTAAAGTAGAATACCCCTTGCCACAATTAGAGCCTATTTTAAAGGAAACCTATGGCATAATATTATACCAAGAGCAAGTCATGCAAATTGCTAATGTTTTGGCAGGATATACTCTTGCAGAAGCTGATATCTTGCGCAAAAGCATGGGTAAAAAAGATAAAGAAAAAATGGCTCAACAAAGAAGCGTATTTGTAGAACGTTGCGTCAAAAATGGTATTGATGAAAAAAAAGCCGAAAGTATTTTTGATCTAATGGAGTATTTTGCCGGGTATGGGTTTAACAAATCACACTCTGCTGCTTACGCCTATATTGCCTATCAAACTGCTTATCTAAAAACACACTACCCTGCTTACTTTATGTGTGCTTTACTTACAAGTGAAGCAAACAATACAGACAAAGTTGCAATCTATATTGATGAATGCAATAGGCTAAATATACCGATTTTGCCACCAGATATAAATGAAAGCTATACTAATTTTACTGTTGTTTCTCAAAAAGATTCAAATAAAAAAGCTATAAGATTTGGCCTTTCAGCTATAAAAAACGTTGGAGACGCAGCCATCGAAAGCATAATTGAAGAAAGAAAAAAAGGTCCTTTTAAAGATTTATCCGATTTTTTAGATCGCGTAAATCAAAGAAAAGTAAACAAAAAAGTTGTAGAAAGTCTTATTAAAAGTGGCTGTTTCGATTTTGTCGATAAAAATAGAAACCAATTACTTCTACAGGCAGAAAACCCAAAAAAATCTTCGACTGACTTGTTTGGGATGGATAATACCGTTAGTTTACAACCACAAATTACAACAACACAAGAAGAAATCACAAAGTATGAAAAAGAGCTATTGGGTGTATTTATAAGTCACAATCCACTTAAAAAATATGAAAGTATAATTAAATTGCTTGATATAAACTACATTTCACAATTAGACACTTTAAATGATGAATCAGAAATCAAACTTATAGGTGTTGTTTCAAGTTTAAAAGAAATCCATACAAAAAATAAACAAACAATGGCTTTTGTTAATTTTTCAGATTTACATGGTAGCATTGAAATTGTAGTATTTCCAAACTTATATGATCAGCTTAAACAATTAAACAGTATTGAACCTATTTTGATTATTGGAAAACTTGAAAAAAATGAAGAAAAAACATCAATTACAGCCAAACAGATCATTCCCATGCAAGAAATACTAAAGCAGATTTCAAAAATTACCATCGTAATTGATTCAAATATGAATCACGCAGAATCTGTACTCAAAGATATTAAACAATTAACAAATGCTAAATCAGGCAATGCTCAATTGTTTATCTGTTTAAAAAAACCACAATCAAAACAAACTCTGTTTAAAACAAAATCAAGTTTAAAATGCGATTTTGAATTACTGGAATATCTTAAAAAATACGATATAGGTATAAAATTAGAGTTGGCTTCATGAAAGAAGAAGATTTAGTAAATGATAAATTCTTGCAGGACGCCCTATCTAGACTTGAAACAAATTATTTTCAAAAAAGAAAACATTTAGAAGAAATATTTGACTATGAGCATTACAAAAATCTAACACAAACAGTAAAGCAAAAAAATATAAAAAATCTTGAATCAAACACACAGGCTCTTATCGAAAATTTAAAGAAAAAAAACATAGATGTTGTTTATGCACAAAATACTACTGATGCTTGCAATGCTATATTAAATATACTAAAAAAAAATAATGTAAAATCTGTTGTAAAGTCAAAATCACTAACAACAGAAGAAATTCATCTTAATGAATTCTTAAAAACCAACAATATAGATGCTTACGAAACGGATCTTGGAGAATGGCTTGTTCAAATTGCAAACCAGCCAAGCACCCATATGACAGCTCCTGCAATACATATGTCAAAAGAAAAAATCCAAAACCTGCTTAATGAAAAGTTTGGTGAAAATTTATCGAGTGATTTAGATGAACTAGTTCAATTTTCTAAAAATAAAATTAGAGAATACTTTAATTATACTCATGCAGGTATTTTTGGATCAAATGTTGTAACCAAAGATGGCTTATTTTTTATTGTAAGCAATGAAGGAAATGTAGAACATGTTTTACTAAAAAACATTAATATATGTGTAATTGGAATAGACAAAATTGTAGAAAACATTGAAGAAGCATTAACTATTGTTGATTTTTTGCCAAAATCCGCAACTGCCCAGTTATCAACATCCTATGTAGATTGTTTTGAAAAACCTTTTGGCAAATTTCATGTAATACTGCTGGATAACGGCAGAAGCAAATTATCAAAAAATAATGAATTCTCACCAATTTTGCAATGTATTCGCTGCGGTGCATGTCAAAATGCATGTTGCGTATATACAACTGTAAGTGGTTTGGCTTTTAGAGGCGATGCGTACGCTGGTCCAATTGGTGTTTTACTATCATATTTGACTAAATATCCTGATATTGGAGAGTTTGCAAATTATTGCCTTGGTTGTATGGCTTGTGATTCTATTTGTTCAAGCAAAATTCCCATACAATCTCTAATACTGAAAATTAAATCAAAAAACCCAACAAATAGCCTGATTAAAGATAAAATATTGGATAGCCTGACAAATTATTCTCTTTTGCACTTATCTATTGGCATTATGTCAAAATTATTCAAAGACCAGATGAAATTTAATAATAAAACACTTGATGAGTATTTTGGATTTGATTTTAGAGCATTTCCAAAACCAAACAAAAAATCATTTGATCTAATAAAAACACAAAAATCAAACATTGGTTTATTCGCTGGATGCGCTGTGAACATTTTTTATGATAATTTAGGCAACGATTGTTTAAGTTTAGCAAAAAAACTCAATACCAATATTTCGGTAATCAAACAGAGTGCCTGTTGTGGAGCTGCTTGTTATTACAACGGAAAACAATCTCAAGCTGTAAATAGCGCAAAAAAAGTTTCAACCCAGATAGAACAATATGATGAAGTTATTTTTTTGGATCCTCACTGCCAACATATGATTGAAAGAGATTACTTTGAGCTTGCAGGCATAGACCTAAATGCTGCATTAGTTGATGCAGGCTCTTATTTTCTTAAAAAAATAGATAAAAATAAGTTAAAACCACTTAACAAAAAAATCACATACCATCATCCGTGCCATTTACTTAGGGGACTTAAAACTTCTTTGATATTGGAATCATTTATCAAAGAAATAGAGCCAAAATTTGTTAATTTAAATGAAAGTGATAAGTGTTGCGGTTTTGCTGGAAGTTATTCTATAATGCACAAAAGTATATCAAAAAAACTTGTTGAAAAAAAAGTAAACAATATTGTTGATACTGATGCAGAAATTGTAATTACAGCTTGCCCTGGATGTATCATGCAAATACAAGGATTTATACAAAATAAAGGTCTTAATATTAAAGTAATGCATTTTGTTTCTTATTTGAACGAAATTTTAGGAGGCTAAATATGAAAGAAAAAGGCTATGTACAAGTATACACAGGAAACGGCAAAGGTAAAACAACCGCAGCAATTGGTTTAACAATAAGATCTTTAGGAGCAGGATTAAAGGTTTTGTTTGTGCAATTTGTTAAAGGATTACCCTACAGCGAACACAAGGCGCTTTCAAGGTTTGAAAACCTCACAATAAAGCAATTTGGCAGACCGGAATTTATTCACTCAAAACCTTCAGACGAAGACATTAAAGCTGCAAAAGATGGGTACAATTATGTAATGGATATATTTACCAATAGCCCGAATCTTTTTGATGTTGTTGTATTGGACGAAGCAAATATTGCCGTGTTTTTTGGACTTTTTAGTGATGATGAGCTTATTGAGCTAATTAATAAAAAGCCCCAAAATACTGAGCTTGTAATAACTGGCAGATATGCAACGCAAAAAGTCATAGATAGAGCTGATTTGGTTACAGAAATGAAAGAAATAAAACACTACTATACGCAAGGCGTAATAGCAAGAGATGGCATAGAAAAATAATTAATCAAGTATAATTTTTTTTGTAGAAAAATTAAACGCTTTTGTAGTTATAAGTATTTTGTCACCAATAGATAGATTTGAAAACTGGTTTTTATTTGTAGGTATATAAACTATACTATTTCCTATTAGTACCTTTAGTATACCTAAAAGATCGCTAGCTTTTTTATCAATTACTGTTCCAAAAATATTTACATTATTTGTGTCTATATCAAAAATTGCTTGAGGTTTGCCCTGCTTTGTTATTTTGCCATTTTTTATAACAAAAATATAATCGCTTAGCTTTGCTACTTCTGAAATTTCATGGCTAACCATTATAGCAGTAATGTTAAATTTTTTTTGCAAAAACAATAACTCATCTTGCAATGTTGCCCTCAGTGACCAATCCAAAGCAGACATAGGCTCATCTAAAAGCAAAACTTTCGGTTTTCTAGCTAAAGCTCTAATTAGTGCAAGTCTTTGCTTTTGCCCACCAGACAATAAACTAATTTTTTCATTTTTATACTCTTTTAAATGCACCAGTTCAAGCAACTCATCAACATATCCAGAATCTTTTTTTGATTCAAGCGCAAACTCTACATTTTTTGCCACACTCATATTCTCAAACAAGGCATAATCCTGAAAAACAAAACCTATTTTCCGTAGCCTGACCGGCAAATCTATATTGTCTTTACTTGAATACCACACTTTACCATCAACATAGATATAGCCAGAATCTGGTTTATCAAGGCCTGCAATAAGCCTTAAAATAGTGGTTTTACCAGCACCCGATGGACCAAAAATTGATACAAAATCATTTCCTTGTATAGTTAAATCCACATTTAATTCAAATGTAAAAAGTTTCTTTTTTAACTTAACTTCTATCATTTGATACGAATTTTTTATTGATAAAAAATACAAACATCAAAAAACTCAAAGATACTAATGACAAAACAAGCGAGTAAAAGTTTGCCAATTTGTAGTTAAGTGCCATAGAAGCATCAAAAATAGCTATAGAAGCAACTTTTGTGACACCTGGAATATTGCCACCAATCATCAATACAACACCAAATTCGCCAATTGTGTGAACGAATGTCAAAACAATTGCGCTTAAAATAGACGGCTTCATGTTTGGCAATAAAACCTTAAAGAATGTTTCAAGTTTTGTTTTGCCCAGTGTATACGAGGCTTCTTTGAGAGATTTAGGTAAAGCTCTAAATCCTGATACCAGAGGATTTACCATAAATGGAAAACTGTAGAGAATGCTTCCAACAACAAGTCCAGAAAAACTAAATACAAGTTTTATACCAAAATATTCCAGTATTTTACCCAAAAACGAAGCAGGACTAAAAATTACAAGTATATAAAAACCTAAAACAATTGGCGGCAAAAACAAAGGTATATTTACCAAAGCTTCATATACAAAACGCAGCTTAGACTTTGTATATGCTAAAAAATATGCAGCGAAAATACCAATAAAAAATAACACCACTGTAGCAATAATTGCAAGTTTAAATGTCAGGTAAAGCGGCAG
Source organism: Desulfurella sp. (assembly GCF_023256235.1). Taxonomy (NCBI): domain Bacteria; kingdom Pseudomonadati; phylum Campylobacterota; class Desulfurellia; order Desulfurellales; family Desulfurellaceae; genus Desulfurella; species Desulfurella sp. Next base: position 48,842 of record NZ_JAGDWY010000001.1, on the reverse strand, counting down.
TAAAAAATCACTCACATAAAACCTCTATAGAAATAGCTTTTACCAAAAAATAAACTTCGTTGTTAACTTTTATATTAAGTTTTTTAAGCGATTTGTTTGTTATTAAACTATAAATAGGATGATCTTTGTATAAAAGCTCAATTCTTGCAAGTAAGTAGCCATTTTCTATGCTCTTTACAATAGCCTTGTGTATATTTGAAATGCTAATTTCTGAGATTGTCTTTTTTGCAATACTTACATCATTTTCACGAAACCTTAACTTTACAGTATTTAGTTTGTCGCATCCATTTTGTAACTGCAAAACAAAAAAAGTATCGCCTTTTACATTAACTTCAAAAAAGTACACACCATTTGAAAATTCCGTATTTTCTAATACACCTTCAATTTCATTAATTACCATTTCGGGTGTATTATATTGTATATATCGCTTGCAGTCAAGCCAATTAAACTAATTTGTTTTTTCATTTATTTGTTTTAGTTCCTCATAAATTCTAAAAACAACAATAATAAACTCAAAATAAACTCTAATAAGCAAAAATAACAAAACAAATACTATTGGAGCAGCTAAGATAAAATAAACTCCTCTTGTCATCATACCTATACTTACAAGCGCAATACCAAATAAGCTTAACCAGTAAAAAAATTGCAACAACTTTGGTGTAAGCATTTCCTTTAAAAACAAAACACTGTTTAGAAAATCATTTGTGTTTTTACTTTGAGGTTTATCAAATCTTGTACCACAATTTGGACAAAATTTTGAATCATCTGGTATTTGAGTACCACAATTTGGACAAAACATTTACTTGCCTCCTATATTTTCACTAATTTATTGTTAATGAGTTTTAATCTCAAAATTTTGTGAAGAGTAGGCTTGCAAGCCATACAATCGTTAGGTCCGTGCTCATAATAATCAACATATAAAATATTATCCTTTATATAAGCTTTTTTGTAATCTATCCTATCTCCTAAGTCTATATTATTTGAAATCTGTTTGTATTTACCGCCGACTTTTTCCATTACCCTAACATAAGAAAAACAACCGCTACCGCCACCACCTTCACCGCTTACAAGCACCGCAACTCTTTTATTGTTTAGATTACCAAAAACCACATCATATACACTTATGTAGCACCTTTGCAAATCTGATTTGAATTCTCCATTTTTCAAATGTACGGTCAAATCACAAGCACCGCTTTGTATCGTAGAATTTTTAACCAAACTAAGATCATCTCCAAAAGCCCTGCCTACAAAAATCAGACACAATGCTAAAAACACGATAAACCTTTTCACAATTCCACATCCTTAAAGTATTTTCACACATAAAAACGAATTTTTTAAATTTTTTTGACAATTTAGCATAAAATTTTTTGCTTGACAAATTGTTAGATTTATCTAATATTATTTTATGATTCTATCTTGGAGGTTTTATGAGAGAGTATATAATGCATTTATTGCACAAACAAAAAGGCATAACATTCAATGATTTATTGAAAAAAACAAATTTAAAGCCAGAAGCTTTGATTAAAATAATATTTGATTTATCAAAAAAAGATAAAGTATATTTTTTGAATTCAAAATCAATAAAAAATTGTTCAGTATGTTTTACAAAAAATATCTGCAAAAAAAGGAGGCAAAATGGTTTACTTAAGTGAAACGCAAGAAGATTACTTGCTTGATATCTTAGAGCACACAACAAAAAGTACAGTTGCCCGTATAAAAGATATAGCCCAAACAAGAAATGTAAGTTTACCTACAGTTGTTAGTGCAATAAAAACGCTTGCAGAAAAAAATATTATTAACCATGAAAAATACGGTTATATAACGCTTACAGATTACGGTATTGAACTTGCAAAAAATTTACTTGAGCGCAAAAAAAATATACTAAGATTTTTAACTTTTACGCTGGGAATTCCAGAAGATATAGCAATTATAGACGCTCACAAACTTGAACATGATTTATCCAAACAAACTTATGAACAATTTATAAAGTTAACAGATTTTTTAGCAGCAAATCCGCTTATTAAAGAACAATTTGATAAATTTGCAAAAAGGGAGGCATATATGAAGTTAAACGAGATTAATGTGGGCGAAACAGCTAAAATTGTCAAAATAGAAAACTCTCCAATAAAAAGCAAATTGCTTTCTATGGGTACAACGCCAGGTGTGCAGATTAAAGTAGAAAAAGTCGCACCTCTTGGAGATCCAATTGAGGTAACGCTTCTTGGATATCATTTAACACTAAGAAAAGACGAGGCGGAGAAAATAATTGTTGAGAGGTGAAATTATGTCACTAATTTTAGCAGATGAAAATGCTGAGTATGAAGTTGTAAGAATAGAAGGCGGTCATGGATCGTACACAAAATTTTTAGAAATGGGTTTAGTACCAGGTGCAAGGCTGAAGGTAATCTATAACGCAAAAGGACCTATAATTATTGCAATAAACGGTTCAAAGTATGCTTTAGGCAAAGGTCTGGCTTCAAAGATTATAATTAAGGAGGTTGCATGAAAAGCTTTACAGTTGCCTTAATCGGCAATCCAAATGTAGGAAAATCAGCCATATTTAACGAACTAACTGGCTCAAGCGCACATGTTGGCAACTGGCCTGGTGTTACAGTAGAAAAAAAAGAAGGTAAATTCACATACCTTGACGCACAAATTAATGTAGTAGATTTACCAGGTATTTACAGCTTAAGTGCAAATTCCATAGATGAACGCATAGCACGAGACTTTATAGTAAAAGAAAAACCAGATTTAGTTGTTTGCATTGTAGATTCTACAAATTTAGTAAGAAATTTGTATTTGTTTGTATCGCTGAAAGAACTTGGAGTCAAAACATTACTTGTGTTAAATATGATAGATCTAATAGAAGATAAATTGGAAATCGATACAACAAAACTATCTTCCAGTCTTAAAACACGCGTTGTTAAAACCTCAGCTACAAAAAAAATAGGTATTGGCGAACTAAAAGAAGCAATATTTGATGAACTTCACTATGAGCAAGAACCGCTTTTTGTTGACTACGGGTCAGATATTGAGCGCTCAATAGACAAGCTAAATAGCCTACTAAACGGCACCAATTTGGCATACAACAAGCGTTTTTTGTCCATAAAGCTATTAGAGCAAGACCCTTTGATAATTGAAGAGCTAAAAAAACTAAATAAAGACAGTATTATAGAAAATGCTTTGCTTGAAATAAACAGCCTTGAAAAAATATACCCTGATTTAGAAACAGAAATTATTGAAAAGAGGTATGGTCTAATAGAAGGCGTTGTAAAAAATTCAACAAAACATTTAGTAAGCATCGAAGATAGACTAACAACATCGGATAAAATAGACAAAATTGTAACGAACAGATATCTGGGTATACCGCTTTTTGCTATTGCAATGCTTATAGTTTTTGAAGCTACATTTAAAATAGGTGGTTTTTTTGCAGACTACATAGAGCAATTTTTTGGGTGGTCTGGCGATACACTATCCCAATACATCCATAACCCGCTTTTGCAATCATTTGTAAAAGATGGACTCATTGGAGGCGTTGGCACGGTAATTGTATTTTTACCCAATATACTGATTTTGTTTTTATTTTTATCGTTTTTGGAAGATGTTGGCTATATGGCAAGAGCAGCTTTTGTTATGGATAGACTGATGCATAGCATAGGACTTCCAGGTAGGGCTTTTATACCTTTGATACTGGGTTTTGGATGCAATGTACCAGCTATTATGGCAACGCGCACAATTGCTGATGAAAAAGATAGATTACTTACCATACTTATAAATCCTTTTATTTCCTGTACTGCACGCTTGCCTATATATGTTTTGTTTACTGGAATTTTTTTCAAAGAAAACCATCCCGGCCTTATTATTTTTTCACTTTATGCTTTAGGTATAATCGTGGCAATATTGAGTGCAAAATTATTCAGAAGCACAATACCACAACTTAAAGGTAAAGTATCGTTTTTGATAATGGAGCTTCCTATCTACAGAATGCCTACAATAAAAGCCGTCTTGTTGCATGCATGGGAACGATCAAGAGAATTTTTAAAAAAAGCTGGTACAATTATTCTACTTGGCGTTATTTTGGTGTGGTTGCTATCAAGTCTACCATTTGGCGTAAAATATGCAAGTGAGCAATCATTTGTAGGCGCTTTAGGTAAGTTTTTTGCACCTATTCTATCACCATCTGGGTTTGGGTTCTGGCAAGCAGCGGTAGCTTTAATTTTTGGACTTTTAGCCAAAGAAACCGTTGTTGGCACAATGGGAACACTCTTTGGTGGCGAAGATAAACTATCTATAGCGCTACCTCACCTATTTAGCCCGCTGAGTGCTTATGCTTTTATGGTAATGAGTTTGCTCTATATTCCCTGCATTGCAACAATTGGTGTAATTTACAAGGAAACAAATTCATTAAAGTGGACTGCTTTTAGCGTTTTTTACAGTTTATTCGTTGGATGGATTAGTGCAACTTTAATTTACCAGATAGGATCAATTTTATAGGAGGTTTTTATGTCTGAAGTAAAAGCTTTAAGCGAATTTTTGCAAAATGGTCACACTAAGTTTGAAGTGGTAAAGATTGAAGGAGGTAGAGAACTAAAAGACTATCTCAAAGATGAAGGTGTAGAAGAAGGTAAAATATTAGTTTTAGAACCAAGCGTAATTCATGAACATCACGGACCGCTAGCAGTAGAGTTTGGTTCTAAGGAGGTTATCTTAAGTCAGGGTATTGCAGAAAAGATAATTGTCGAAGCATATGGCGCTAAAAAAAATCTCCTGGAGCTTGAAGCAAACGACACAGGGATTATTAAAAGTTTTGAGTGCGGCAAAAAGGTAAAAGAAGGCTTAGACAAAATCGGCTTAAAAGAAAATATAAACATAAAGGTAAAAGGACACCTAACAGATGAAACATACAATATAGAGTGCAATGGACAATTGGTTGAGCTTTGCACAGGCGAGGCCTCAATGCTTTTGATAAAAACAGGCGAAAAAATCCTCCAACTACCACAACTCAAAACAGGCGACGAAGGCAAACTTGAATACATAATAAGCGGAATTGCACTGGAAGAAAGACTAAAAGATGCAGGCATACAGGTAGGCAAAACTATAAAGCTTGTCTCAAAAACATCCGTTTCTGGTCCAGCAAAACATACAGGTTGCAATTTTCACTTTTTAGTTGAAGGTAAAAGGGTTTCAATTGGTCATGGCATAACTCAAAAAATTAAAGTCAAACCTGTTGAATAGGAGGAATGAATGGACTGCAAAATATTTGGCTTAAAGGTTTTAAAAGGAAACCTGTTAGTGTATATAAAAAGTTGCAATGGTTGTGTATTAAAAGTTTTATCATTTATGCTATTTTTATTTTTGCCGGTAATGTCTTTTGCAGGTAGTGTTACCTCAAGCGATGATACAAAATTATCTCTTTATGGCTCAATAAAACAATATTTTGTTTGGGGAAATGGCAACTACGCAGAAGGTTATCCAGCCAATACTGCAATTAGAAAATCCGACCTAACAACATTTAACTCGTATGTGGGCTCTACGACGCTTGGTCTTGATATAGAATCTGATAAAATATCTGCAAATATTGAATCAGATTTTGAAGGAGACAAAAATACTCTTATCTTGCTAAAAGCATACTTTGCATACAAATTATCCGATAACCTAAAACTTTTAATTGGACAGGATGAACCGCTGGGTGAATTAAATACATTTTCAGATAACTACTATGCAATGCCTGGATTTGATAAAACAAGACCAGAAGGCGTAAGCCAAATAAGGCTTGAAGGCAGCTTTGACCTTGGATCAATAAGTCTAACACCAGCCATTGCAATTGAAAATGTTTACCCGTATATGTTTAGAGACGAAGAACAAGAAGAAAAAAATATCTCTATAAAAATGCCGGGAATTGGAGCAAAATTAGCTCTAGAATTCCCTTTTTTACAGCAAAAATCAAGAATTTACGGATTTTTTGAAACACAAAAAGTCTACTTTCAAAACAGCGAATCTCACTGGCCCTACATTTACGGGATAGGCGTGCAGCTTCCAATAAAGATGGTTACATTGCAATCGGAATTCCTATACGGCAAAGGTTCAACACACTATGTTGGCTTAATTGAAGCAATAAATAAGTTAGGTATGGAAACAGAAGTGCCACGTGGATATACAGACAATTTAAACGCCAGAAGACTTAGGGCATACAACATAGAAGCTAATATTGCCCTAAATGATGCATGGGGCATATATGGAGGCTTTGACAAGGTAAACTTCATGAATGAATTACACAACGCCAACATACAATCTGCAGATGGCAAGTTTATTGGCATCTCTTTCAATTTAACAAAATCAACCACGCTAAAACTTGAATACGATAACTTTAAAACACAATTCTACTGCCCAAAACACGATGAACTAAAAAACGCAACAGCAAATCAGGTATTCTTGAGCGCTCAATACAATTTCTAAACCAGTCATTAAGCATCAGCGAAGAATCTCCTAGCATTCTAAAGCGGTGGGGTTCTTCGCTGCACTTATAATTACAAAGCCTTTTTTTATACAATGCCTTGTTCAATCATTGCATCAGCTACTTTTTTAAAGCCTTCTATGTTTGCGCCAACTATATAATTATTTGGAAATCCATACTCTATAGCAGCTTGTGAACAACGCCTAAAAATGCCTTGCATTATTTTTTTTAGCTTATTTTCTGTGTACTCAAAATCCCATCTGGTTTTGCCAGCGTTTTGCTCCATCTCTAATGCAGATGTAGCAACACCACCTCCATTTGCAGCTTTACCTGGACCAAACAATACTTTTGCCTTTTCAAACACCCTGATAGCTGCAGGTGTGCATGGCATATTTGCACCTTCTGCTATAGCAATAACGCCGTTTTTTACAAGAGACTCTGCATCATTTTCATCAAGCTCGTTTTGTGTTGCACAAGGTAGCGCTATATCACAAGGGATTTCCCAGATATTTCCGTTTGGTTTATAAATTGCCTGTTTATGATAAGGTATATAGTCTTTTATGCGCCTTCTTTCAACTTCTTTTAATTGTTTGAGTAAATCTAAATCAATACCTTCTTTATCATATATATATCCATCGGAATCAGATACAGCTATAACTTTTCCGCCTAATTGGTGAATCTTTTCAACAGTATAGATTGCAACATTACCAGAACCAGAAACCACACAAGTTTTACCTTCAAATGTTTCATTAATTGTTTTTAGCATTTCATCAACAAAAAAAACAAGCCCGTAACCAGTTGCCTCAGTTCTAACTGAAGAACCACCGTACCTTAAACCTTTTCCCGTTATTACACCCGCTTCAAATTTATTTGTGATACGTTTGTACTGACCAAATAAATATCCAATTTCTCTTGAACCCACACCAATATCCCCTGCCGGAACATCTGTATTTTCTCCTAGGTGCCTGTAAAGTTCAGTCATGAAACTTTGACAAAAAAGCATTATTTCTTTGTCAGATTTTCCTTTTGGGTCAAAATCCGCTCCACCTTTTGCACCACCAATTGGTAAATCTGTAAGAGAATTTTTAAATATTTGCTCAAAACCTAAAAACTTAATCACACCAAAATTTACTGATGGATGAAATCTTAATCCACCTTTATAAGGACCAAGTGCGCTGTTAAACTCTATTCTAAAACCTCTATTTACATGTATTTCGCCTTTATCGTCAACCCACGGTACGCGAAACACAATTTGTCTTTCCGGCTCTACAATACGTTCCATTAATTTTTCTTCTAAATATATAGGATTTTTCTTCAAAAGAGGAATAATAGAAAAAAAACTTCTCTTACTGCCTGATGAAATTCAGGCTCAGCAGGATTTTTTCTTACAACCTCATTGTATATTTCTTGTACTCTTTGTTCAATATCAATTGTTGCCCAACTACTGCCCATACTACCTCCAATTAAAAATTTATTTCATAATAGTAACTTATTATATATATTTCGTCAAGTTTTAAATATGTTTTGCCCTTAAATACTGTTGTGGCCAATCAATATCTACATTAAGCACTTTAGCTGCATGCAAACACCAATATGGGTCAGAAAGTAACGCTCTGCCCATAACTACGATATCAGCTTGCTTACTTGAAAGTATATGCTCGGCCTGATAAGCATCTGCAATTAAACCTACAGCAGATACAAGAATATCTGCCTCATGCTTTATTTTGTAGCTAAAATAAGTCTGATAGCCAAAATCTGAATCTATTTGAGCGTATGGCACAAGACCGCCACTTGATACATCCATCAAATCTACGCCTAATAGTTTTAGTTGCTTTGAAAATTCAATAGAGCTTTCTAAATCCCATCCATCTTTTGCCCAATCTGTTGCAGATATTCTTACAAATAACGGGATTTCAACAACCTCCCTAACAGATTTTGCTATCTCTAGTGGAAAACGCATTCTATTTTCTAAACTCCCGCCATACTCATCTTCTCTTTGATTTGATAATGGTGACAAAAATTCATGCAATAAATAACCGTGCGCCATATGAAGTTCAATAAAATCAAACCCTGCTTCTTTTGCCATTTTGGCTGATTTAATAAAACTTTCTTTAACAAAATCGAGTTCCTGTTTGTTAATTTGTTTCGGCATAGAAGAATTTTCATCAAATGCAATTTGGCTTGGTGCTATTGTATCATATCCATTTTCTTGTTTTGTTAGAAGTTTTTCACCTAGCCATGGTTTATCTTTTGAACCTTTTCTTCCAGCATGTGCAAGCTGAATACCAATTTTAGTATCTGGGCTAAATTTTTTAATTATATTAATTAATTCTAAAAATGCATTTTTTTGCTCATTGTTATATAATCCCAGATCAAATGGAGTAATTCGACCTCTGGGTTCTACTGCCGTTGCTTCTATAACTATAGCACCCACACCGCCAATTGCCCTTGATAAATAATGTGTAATATGCCATTGATTAACAAGACCATTTTGAGCACTATATTGACACATTGGCGACATAAAAACGCGATTTTTAAAATTAACGTTTCTAATTGTAATAGGCGAAAATAATAAATTTTTCATAAAACCCCCTTTTTAAAGTTAGCTATAAACTATCTAAAATATATACAACATTCACCAAAAAACAACGCCAAAACTTTTTCTTGATAAAAATACAAATTTTAATACACTTTGTGTGTATGAAAAGAAAAGAAGTTTATTTAATAGTTTTGGTTGCACTGCTTGTAATAGCTTTTTTTTGGTCTTTGGGGTTAGGAGATGTTCATATAAGTGCAAAAAAAATTATCGAAATCTTTGAAAATCAAATGTTTAATACACACAATAAGGTAAGTTTTACAGATAAATATGTGCTCTTAAACTTAAGACTGCCAAGAATTCTAAGCGCAATGCTTGTGGGTGCAAGTTTATCACTTTGCGGTGTTATTTTTCAAGCAGTACTTTTAAATCCATTGGCTGATTCATATACATTGGGAGCAGCAAGTGGCGCCGCTTTTGGTGCTACGCTTGCTTTTATATTAAATTTATTTTATATAAGTGCATTTTCTGTTTCATTATTTGCATTTTTGGGGTCAGTTTTATCACTTGTTATTGTTCTTTACGTAGCAGGCTTTAAATCAAATCTATCAAGTATCAATTTAATTATTTCTGGTATAATAGTGGCTACGATTTTTTCGTCCGCTATAGCTTTACTTGATTACCTGGCATCAAAAGATGTTGCATACATTATGTTCTGGCTCATGGGTAGCTTTGATTCAAGTAAGTGGCAAAATATACGTATTTTGTTTCTTGTACTTACAATTGTATGGTTTTTTGCCTTTTTCTGGGCAGATGAGCTTGATATAATTTCTCTAAATGAACTCTCGGCTCAGAGTTTAGGCGTAAATGTTGTCAAAATAAGATTTATCGCTTTGATTTTAGCTACATTACTTACCGCTGTCTGCGTTAGCTCGTCTGGCATTATTGGCTTTATTGGATTAATCGTACCACATATTGTAAGATTTATAATAGGACCAAAAAACAGATTACTTTCAATTTATTCAGTTTTACTTGGTGCACTATTACTTTTAATAGCGGATACTTTTTCTAGAAGTTTTTCATTTCAAATACCTATTGGTGTTTTAACAGGTCTTATTGGTGGTCCATTTTTTTTGTACATTTACAAAATAAAGGTGAAAAAATTTGTATAAAATCAACAATATGGGATTTTCATATACTAAACCAATTTTAGAAAATATTAACTTAAATATACAAAAAGATAAATTTTACTCAATAGTGGGACCAAATGGGGTCGGTAAAACTACTTTATTGCTTTTGCTTGCTGGCTTGCTAAAACCAAAAAAAGGCAGTATTTTACTTGAAAATAAACCATTAGATTCTTATTCGAAAAAACAATTGGCAAAAAAAGTATCTTTAGTTTCTCAAGAAAG
>NZ_JAGDWY010000001.1:38036-38430 GCF_023256235.1 Desulfurella sp. | reverse complement strand
TGATTATACCGTGTATGAAATCATAGAAATGGGCAGATATCCCCACAAAAAACGTTTTAGATTTTCTATGGAAGATTACCTAAAAATCGATCAAGCAATAGAAATTTGCGGACTTTCTCATTTTAAAAACGAAAGTATACTAAAACTTAGTAGTGGTGAATATCAAAGAGTTTTAATAGCTCGCAGTCTTGCCCAGGATACACCTGTTTTACTTTTAGACGAAGCTTTTTCCAATTTGGATTTAAAGTATATTTTAACTATACTTGATGCTTTAATTTCTCTTAACAAAACAATCATAAGCGTTTTTCATGACCTTAGACTTGCACGTTTAGCTGATTATACAATATTTTTAAAAAATGCAAAAATATACAAAATAATTAGTAAATCCGAACCA
>NZ_JAGDWY010000001.1:26107-38026 GCF_023256235.1 Desulfurella sp. | reverse complement strand
TTTTTCTTGAACAATTTTACGAAATAGAAACTTCCAAATTTTATAATATTAAAAATTTTACATTAATATAAAAATGAATTATTTTCATTAAAAAAGGGGAGGCAAATAAATACCTCCCTTTTTTAATTAATACATGTCTGGCATGCCACCTGGCATTGGTGCAGCTGGTTTGTTTTCTTCTGGCATATCTGTAATTAGAGCTTCTGTTGTTAGCATTAAACCTGCAACTGAAGCTGCATTTTGGAGCGCGATTCTTTCAACTTTTGTTGGGTCAATTATACCGGCTTTTAGCATATCTACAAACTCACCTTTTCTTGCATCAAAGCCAAAAGATCTGCTACTATTTTCTTTAATTTTATTTACAATTATAGAGCCTTCAAACCCAGCATTCTTAGCAATAGCTCTAATTGGTTCTTCTAAAACTTTCAGAATGATAGAAGCACCGATATTTTGATCCTCATTTTCTAATTTGATATTTTTAAGAGCTTCTGCGCATTTTAGTAATGCAGTGCCACCACCTGGTACAATACCTTCTTCAACTGCAGCTTTTGTAGCATTTAGTGCATCTTCTACCCTTGCTTTTTTCTCTTTTAGTTCTGTTTCAGTTGCTGCGCCTACTTTAATCACAGCAACACCACCAGCTAATTTTGCTTTTCTTTCTCTCAGTTTTTCTTTGTCATACTCGCTTGTTGACTGCTCAATTTGAGCATCAATTTGCTTAATTCTACCCTGTATGTCTTCTTTTTTGCCAGCACCATCGATAATTGTGGTATTTTCTTTATCAACAACAATTTTTTTTGCTCTACCTAGCATTGATAAATCGGCAGTTTCTAATTTCATACCTGTTTCTTCACTAATTACTGTGCCACCAGTTAAAATTGCTATATCTTTCAACATTTCTTTTCTTCTGTCGCCAAAACCTGGAGCTTTTACAGCTACACAAGAAATTGTACCTCTAATTTTGTTTACAACCAGGGTTGCAAGAGCTTCACCTTCTACTTCTTCAGCAATTACTAAGAATGGTTTTCCGGCTTTTGCAATTTTTTCAACTAAAGGCAAGAATTCTTGCATAGAAGAAATTTTCTTATCAGTTATAACTATGAATGGGTCTTCCAGTTCTGATATCATTTTTTCTGTATTTGTAACAAAATATGGAGAAATATAGCCCCTATCAAATCTCATACCTTCTACAACTTCAAGTTCAGTTTGGGTGGATTTTGCTTCTTCAACTGTAATTACACCATCTTTGCCTACTTTGTCCATAGCTTCTGCAATGATTTCACCTATTTCTCTTTCATTATTAGCAGAAATTGATCCAACTTCAGCAATTTCTCTTTTTTCTTCTATTGGTTTGGAAATTTTCTTTAATTCTTCCACAACTTTTTCTACAGCTTTATCTATGCCTCTTTTAAGTTCTATTGCACTAACACCTGCTGTTACATGCTTTAGGCCTTCTCTGTAAATTGCTCTTGCCAAAACTGTAGCTGTTGTAGTACCATCACCTGCTACATCGCTTGTTTTGCTTGCAACTTCTCTAACAAGTTGAGCTCCCATATTTTCATATGGATCTTTAAGTTCAATTTCTTTTGCAACTGTAACTCCGTCTTTTGTAATAAGCGGGCTTCCAAATTTTCTATCGATAACAACATTTCTACCTTGTGGTCCAAGTGTTGCACTTACTGCATCTGCAAGTTGATTTATACCTTTCAAAATTTTTGATCTAGCTATGTCTCCAAATTCTATCTGTTTTGCGCCCATACATTCACCTCCTTAAAATTACTCAAAAATACCTAAAACTTCGTCTTCTTTTAAAATAATATAATCTTGATCATTAAGCTTTAGTTCTGTACCTGAATATTTTGCAAACAATACTAGATCGCCTACCTTTACATGCTCAACATCACCACCAACAGCCTCAACTCTGGCTTTTTGTGGCTTTTCTTTTGCAGTGTCTGGTATGATAATTCCAGACTCAGTTTTTTGTTCTTCTTCTTCAATTTTACCTAAAATCCTGTCAGCTAATGGCTTAAATTTCATAAACTCACCTCCCGTTTTTATTAGCAGTAAACTAACACTGTTGCTAATAATACACTTAATATTCAAATTTTCAAGTCCAATTATAAGCATTTATAAGAAATTATAAAAATTTATATCAAATTATGTTAAAATAATTTTGTTTTTTGATAAAAAATTTGCTTGCTTTTTTTGTTGATTTAGTCTAAATTATAAAAAGAGAGTATTTATATGTATAAAAGCGAAAAGGGTCAATATTTAGTAGAGTTTTTGCCATATATTAAGGAATTTTATGGTAATACTTTTGTTATAAAATATGGCGGTAGTGCCATGGTTAATGACGAGCTTAAAATGGCTTTTTCAAAAGACATAGCACTACTTAAACTTGTAGGAATAAACCCTATTATTGTCCATGGTGGTGGTAATGAAATTGGCGATACGCTAAAAAAACTTGATATAACAACAAAATTTCACAAAGGTTTGCGCATTACCGATGAAAAAACCATGGAAGTTGTAGTAATGGTGTTAGCTGGAAAAGTAAATAAAGAAATTGTACTAAATATAAATCGTTTCGGCGGTAGAGCTGTAGGCTTAAGCGGTGTTGATGCCAGTATTATAAAAGCCAAAAAATTGCTTTTAGAAGATGTAGATTTGGGCCTTGTTGGAGATGTTGAAGAGGTAAGGCCTGATATTTTAATTAATTTATCAAAAAATGGCTACATTCCTGTAGTATCCCCTATTGGGTTTGACGATGCAGGATCAAGGTACAATATTAATGCAGATACAGTAGCTTCGAGCATAGCACAGGCACTTCAAGCAGAAAAATTAATATACATATCGGACGTTGATGGTGTTTTAGATTCAGAAAATAAACTAATTAGCGAAATAAAAATAAAAGATATAGATAAAATGATTGGAAATGTTTTGACAGGTGGTATGATACCAAAAGTACTTTCTGCCAGGCAAGCTATAGAAAATGGTGTTAAGAAAGTGCACATTATAAACGGCAAAAAACAACATGCCCTTTTAGAAGAAATATTTACAGATGCCGGAATAGGCACTCAAATAGTGAGGTAGACATGAGTGAGTTAAGAAAAGACCCTATCGTAGAAAGGTGGGTTATAATATCAACTGAGCGTGGCAAAAGGCCACATGATTTCAAACAAGAAGAACAGGTTAAAATAACCGGTGGTTTTTGCCCTTTTGACCCAGGAAACGAAAAGTACGTACCACCTGAAATTTATGCTGTTAGGGCACCAGGCAGTCAGCCAAATGATCCGCACTGGACATTGCGTGTTGTGCCAAATAAATTTCCTGCTTTACGCATAGAAGGCGATTTAGACAAACATGCTGTTGGTTTGTACGACGCTATGAACGGTATTGGTGCACATGAAGTTATAATAGAAACACCAAATCATTCTGAAACACTTGATATTATGCCACTTGATAGGATGAAAGATGTTATATTTGCATATAAAGCACGAATTGAGGATTTAAAAAAAGACAAGCGCATGAAGTATGTGCTTGTCTTTAAAAATTACGGGGCAGTAGCAGGTGCAAGCTTAGAACACTCTCACTCACAGCTTATTGCATTGCCCATCATACCAAAAAGGCCACTCGAGTTATTTTCGGGAGCAAAAACATACTTTTCATATAAAGATAGATGTCCATTTTGTGACATTATAAGACAAGAATTAAATGATAAGGTACGATTAATCGAAGAAACAAAGCATTTTGTATCAATTACGCCATTTGCATCAAGATCTCCTTTTGAAGTGTCCATTTTTCCAAAAAAACATAGTGCTCATTTCGAATTTGAAGAAGTAGAAATTTTGTATGATTTTACATATATCTTACAAAACACGTTAAAAAGATTAAAAATAGCCCTGGATAACCCTCCGTATAACTTTGTTTTATTAAATGGTGCATTTATTTTTGACCATGATGATTATTTTCACTGGCATTTAGAGATTACGCCCAGATTAACAAAAATAGCTGGATTTGAGTGGGGTAGCGGATTTTATATAAACCCAACACCACCAGAAGATGCAGCAAAGTATTTAAGAGAAATTACATTGTAGGAGGTACAATGAATGTAGTTTTAGCTTCAAGCGAAGTTTTTCCATTCTCAAAAACAGGAGGATTAGCCGATGTTGCAGGTGCGCTACCAAAAGCTCTTGCACAAAATGGACTAAATATTAGTGTTTTTAGCCCTTTATACAAAACAGTAGATAGATCTTCTTTAACAATTGTTTCAAATGTCGAGGTGGATTTTAACCATACAAAAACCAGTATTAATTTATACGAAACACAACAAAATAATTGCACTTTTTACTTTATTGAAAATCAAAATTATTACAACAGAGACTACCTTTATGGTATTGGTGCACAAGATTATGAAGATAATGCTTTAAGATTTGGTTTTTTTTCAAAGGCTGTATTGGACAGCTTAAAAACTCTTAATATAATACCTGATATTTTGCATACAAACGATTGGCAATCTGCACTTATCAATGTTTATTTAAAATTATTTTACAAAGAATTTTTCACGAAAACCAAAACCGTTTTTACAATCCACAATTTAGGGTATCAAGGGATTTTTGATAAATGCTACATGGATAATCTTGGATTACCATGGGATTTGTTTACAATCGATGGCCTTGAGTATTATGATAAAATCAATTTTCTAAAAGGTGGCATTGTATTTGCTGATGCGGTAACTACCGTTAGCAAAACATACGCTTTAGAAATTCAAACTCCAGAATTTGGTTTTGGTCTTGATGGACTATTAAAAAAATTCTCATACAAGTTAAGTGGTATCGTAAACGGAATAGATGTAGATGTTTGGGATCCAAAATCAGATAAATTTATTGATTACAATTTTAATAATCCAAAAGATAAAATAAAAAACAAAAATGCCCTTCAAAAACTACTTGGTTTACCAATCAAAGAAGTACCGGTTTTTGGTGTTGTATCAAGACTTGCAGCGCAAAAAGGCATGGATATTTTCTCAAGTAGCATCAAAGAATTGTTAGAATCAAATACTAACGTACAATTTATTATTTTAGGCAGTGGTGAAAAAGATATAGAAGATCAATTATCCCAGCTAGCCAGCCAGTACAAAGACAAAATATCTTTAAACTTAAAATTTGATGAGCCATTAGCACACAAAATCTATGCTTCTAGTGATTTCTTTGTAATGCCATCAAAATACGAACCATGCGGTTTGGGTCAGATGATAGCTTATCGTTATGGAACACTACCGATTGTGAGGGCAACAGGTGGTCTAAAAGATACTGTCAAAAATTATTCCAATCGTTCTAAAAACCCAACAGGTTTTGTATTTGAAAAATATGACTCTAAAGAGCTTACAAAAACAATAAAAAAAGCAATTGAGTTGTTTAACAAAAAAGATGAACTATTAAAAATCGCACAATATGTTATGAGCCTTGATTACTCATGGAAAAATCAGGCAAAAGAATATATAAAACTTTACAAAAAAATTTATGGATAGAGATAGAATTGTAGAAGAGTGGAAACTATTATACGAGCTTGGTTTAGCTATCACACTTACAACTGATTTAAAAAAGCTTCTTCATGTTGTTTTGACAGCTGTAACTATAGGTGATGGTTTGGGATTTAACAGGGCTGCGATATTTTTGTATAACAGGCCGAATAATACAATGGATGGAGTTTTAGGTGTAGCACCAGATTCCATACAAGAAGCTACAACTATCTGGAATAGCTTAAGAAATCTTGATATAAGAGGTAAAATGGCTTCCTGGCTATTAAATGAAATAAACATTGAAGCCCAGCTAAATTCAAACTTTAACAAAACTATAAGCAAATCCAGAATAAGTCTTCAAAAAGATACAATTTTTAAAAACATCAATCAAAAACAAGCCTTTGTGTTTGATGCAAGTAACTTAGGCGGAGATGATCAAATTCTTAAAGAACTCAATTTTGAACAATTTGCATTCGCTCCACTTATTTCCAGAGAACAGCCCATTGGTGCTATTGTTGCCGATAATTTCTATAATAAACGTCCAATCGAACAAGATGATATTACTACATTATTTTTGTTTGCTAATCAATCTGCCATTGCCATAGAAAACCTCATGAGCATTGAAACATATAAAAATATGAGCAAACGCTTAATTGAAGAGCAACAAAACCTTATCCATCAAAAACACATATTTAATTTAGGTAGAGCTGTAGCTGATATTACACATGAAATAAAAAATGCCCTTATTGGAGCTATAGGATTTCTTGATAGGGCAAGAAAAATTTCTGCTGATAGTAACCCTCAAGTTTATCAATACCTTGAAATTGTAAAAAAAGAATTAGATAGAGTATACAATTTAACACTTGATATTAACAGATATGCCAAAGGACAAAATAGAAGCGTTAAAAAATTATTCGATCTAGAAAAGCTTATCCTCGATACTATAGAAGCTATAAAAAATATTAATTCTGCCAATATACAATTTGAAACAAACCTTTCTGAATTCGCAAGGTATCTTTATGGGGACCCAGATCAGATAAAACAAGTTTTAATTAACCTTATAAAAAATTCCACAGAAGCAATAGCAAATAAAAAAGACGGATTTATTAAAATTTCCACTTATAAAGAAGATAAATTTATAGTAATAACCGTTGAAGACAATGGTGGAGGCATTGATATTAAATTTTTGCCGTATGTATTTAAGCCATTTTATTCAACAAAAACTCATGGCACAGGACTTGGTTTATCAATTGTAAGAGAAATAGTTCAAGAACACAACGGCGTAATAAGTTTAGATAATTTTGTTGGAAAAGGAGCAAAATTTATCATTAAAATTCCAAATTTAGTTGAGGAGGAAAGGAATGAAAAAAAAGATAATGGTAGTTGATGATGAAGAATCCATAAGATTTTTATACGAAGAAGAGCTAAAAGATGAAGGATATGATGTGGTATCATATCCTGATGCACCATCTGCTATTGACGATTTTGACAACCAAAAACCTGACTTAGTTCTATTAGACATAGCAATGCCAAAAATGAGTGGTCTTGATGCTCTAAGGATATTAAAAGAAAAATCACCCCAAACACCTATTATTATGTCAACAGCGTACTCTCACTACAAGCAAGATTTTTCAACATGGATAGCAGATGCATATATAGTTAAATCACCTGATCTTACTGAGCTAAAAGAAAAGATAAAAGAATTATTAAAAGATCGCGATTAATATTCTTTAATAAGCAGCTTTTCAACATCATCCTGATCTTTTAAATCAAGTGGATAGTACTTTCCTTTGGCTGTTGCAATAACCTGTTTACCATCAGTTATTGTAGCCTGCGTAAAAGCTATTTTTCCTTTGTTGGTTAAAAATTGAGCTTTGGTAAACAATTCTGTATTAGGTTTTGCGATATTCTTATATTTGACACAAAGCTCTATGGTATAATAAAAAAAATGTGTTTTCACGGTGGCTGCCCAGCCCATTGTTTCATCTAAAATAGCTGAGATCACACCACCATGAATCCTATCTGGATAACCAATGTAATGCTCATCTAAAGTACAATTATTGTAAACAAAATCCAAATCTGTAAAAAACCAAGTTTTTAAACCAAAATCATTATCTTCGCCACATACTATGCATTTTTTATATCTAGGTAGCTTTTTATGTAAAATGGGGTCGAATTTTACCAATGCCAACCCTTTTCAAGTAATGTGCGCATAATAGGCAAAACTTTATCGTATGTACCTTCAAAATAACCTTTTATGATACCTTTTTTTGTTAAATCATAATTAATGCCTAACTCTTCAAGTTCTTTTCTTACCTGAGCTTCATTTTTATCATTCACTTCAGCATAAACATCCAAAGTACAAATACCATCCATGGCCCATTTTGCTGCATTGTAAAAACCCAATAGCTTTTTCTTTGATTCTTCATAAGCATGGCCTTGTTCGTGCTCTACATTCACTTTTTTCCTCCTTTAAATTCCATATACTTTTGTATATCTTTTTCAACCAAGTAGATGCAAAAACCAATTAATAAATCGCTATCAATGTTTTCTTTTAAAATGCTTAATTTAGTTTTCCTGCCTATAGCAAAAGTCAAAAGCAATAAAAGTGCAATAAGTGTATTTTTTGGCACAAAGCTTTTTTGCTTTAAAAAATCTTTAAGCAATTCAAATATAGTTGTTATATCATTTTTAGAAGCGATAACAAAATCAATCGGTTGTTTTTTTATATAGACAGTCTTTTCTTTTAATAAAGACAAAAATTCCTCAATATCGCTTGTCTTGATTAAACCTTGCACAACACTCAATATTTTTTCTTTCATAAGTCTGTTTTTCCTTCTTTTAAATTCTAATTTTATGATAGCTAAATTTTTACTTTTGTCAATTCTTATTAAAACAAATTATTGCAAAATATCAAAAAGCTGCTATAATGCTAACAGTGAATTTTAAATGCGCTTTTAAAAAGCTCATTTGTCTTAAGAAAAATACGGGACATATTTGTACGTCTTGTCTTATTATCCAATGACATTTGTGCTTACCAGCGCAAAGTTAAAAACTCGCTTTTTAGCTAAATAAAAGTTTTTGAACTGTTTAAATTTAGAAGGAAGTAGTATGCAAAGGTTAGAAAAGTTTGCAAATTTGGGTATCTCGGAAAATATTTTAAAATCACTTTTAAAAAAGGGCTACGAAGAACCAACGCCTATACAAGAACAAGTAATACCATTAATGTTAAAATCAAATATAGACTTAATAGCCCAAGCTCAAACAGGTACAGGAAAAACAGCAAGTTTTGGTATACCGATCATAGAAAAAGCGCAAGAAAAGCTAAATTATACACAATGCCTCATTCTCACACCAACAAGAGAGCTTGCAATTCAAATTTCTCAAGAGCTTAACTCTCTAAAAGGCACAAAAAAACTAAAAATTTTACCCATCTATGGTGGTCAATCTATAGATCTACAAGTTTCAAAGCTCAAAGGTGGAGTTGATATTATTGTTGGAACACCTGGAAGAATATTAGATCACATAAATAGAAAAACAATTGATCTTTCATTAATAAACGATATGGTGTTAGATGAAGCAGACGAAATGCTAAATATGGGTTTTATAGATGATGTGGAAGAAATTTTAAAATACACAGGTGAATCAAAAAGACTTTTGATGTTTTCTGCTACAATTCCAGCTCAAATTGTATCTATAGCAAAAAAACACATGAAAAACTACGAAATTATAAAAACAAAAAAAGATGAAACCACATCAAACCTCACGCAACAAATTTACTTTGAAGTAAACTACGAAGATAAATTTCAAGCTCTATGCCGTATTATTGATATGCAAAAAGAATTTTATGCACTAATTTTTTGCAAAACAAAAATCGAAACTGATGAACTTGCAACAAAACTACAAGATGCAGGCTATAATGCACTTGCTCTTCATGGGGACATGACGCAAAAGTCTCGCGAAATTGTATTAAATAAATTTAAAAAAAAGACTATTCAGATGCTAATTGCAACAGATGTAGCAGCAAGAGGCATAGATATTGAAAATTTAACACATGTTATAAATTATTCTATACCTGAAAACATTGAATCTTATATTCACAGAATAGGCAGAACGGGTAGAGCTGGAAAAAGCGGCGTTGCCATTTCTTTTGTTACACCAAACGAATATAATAGGCTCATATACATGCTAAAATCTGCCAGAATCGATATCAAAAAACAAGGACTCCCTACCGTTGATGAGATTATTAATTTTAAAATAACAAGAGTTCAAAATGAGCTTGAAAATATTCTTCTAAATGAAATAGAGGAAAAATATAGAAATCTTGCAACACAACTATTAGAAAAACATTCTCCTGTAGATGTTGTTTCTGCATTATTAAAATATAGTTTTGGCGAAGATCTTGATGAAAAAAACTACCAGAATATTAAAGAAGTAAAACCTATTGATACTTACTCAAAAACACGTCTTTTTGTTGCACTTGGCAGACAGGATGCTATGACACCAAGGAAACTAATCGATTTTATAAAACAACAAATTGAAATCAACGAAAGAAATATTAAAGACATAAAGATATTTGACAAATTCTCTTTTGTAAGTGTTCCATTTGAAGAAGCTCAGGTTTTGCTTCAAATATTCAAAAAGAAATCAAATACAAAAAGTTTAATAACAAAAGCAAGGGAAAAAAATGTCTAAAAATTTTAATGATAATATTAGAAACATCGCGATAATTGCTCATGTTGATCATGGGAAAACAACACTTGTCGATGCTATGTTCAAACAATGCAATGTATTTAGACAAAACCAGAATATCCAGGAACGCATCCTTGATAGTATGGATCTTGAAAGAGAAAGAGGTATAACGATTGCTGCAAAAAACTCGTGCGTTTTTTGGAACAACGTAAAAATAAACATTTTAGATACACCGGGCCACTCCGATTTTGGAGGTGAGGTTGAACGCGCTTTGTCTATGGTAGATGGAGCAATACTGCTTGTTGATGCAGCAGAAGGACCACTGCCACAAACGCGCTTTGTGTTAAAAAAAGCATTGGAATCAAAATTAAAGATAATTGTAGTAATAAATAAAATTGATAGACAAGACGCAAGAATTAATAAAGTATTGGATGAAATATACGATTTATTTATTGACCTTGATGCAAACGATGAACAATTGGAATTTAGCGTTCTTTATGCTATAGGAAAGCAAGGTATAGCTAAGAAAACTCCAGATGGCAAAGAAAATGACTTATCTGTGCTTTTTGAAGAAATAATAAAACAAATCCCACCGCCAACCTACACCAGCGAAAATAGCTTTTCAATGCTTGTAAGTGATCTTGGATACTCTGATTACCTTGGAAAATTAGCTATAGGTAAAGTTTTTAGCGGGTTTATAAATAATGTAAAAGGAAGTGCTTTTTATTATTTTGATGCAAATGGCAACAAAAAAAATGCTTTTGTTAGCAAAATTCAAACTTACGATGGAATAAATCTAAAACCAATTGAATCAATTCAAGCTGGTGATATAATTGTGGTGTCAGGTATTGAAGATATAGCAATAGGCGATACAATTTGCTCAAATGATTTAGAAAAACCACTTAAGCGCATTGTAATTGACGAACCGGTGGTTTCAATAGTTTTTAGTGTAAACGATTCTCCTTTTGCAGGTAAAGAAGGCAAAATTGTTCAATCCCGAAATATAAAAGAGCGTCTAATCAAAGAAACACTCAAAAATGTGTCAATAAAGTTTGAAGAAACACAAGACACAGACAAATTTATCGTTAAAGGGCGTGGCGAATTCCAGATGGTCATACTAATTGAACAATTAAGAAGAGAAGGCTTTGAGTTTTGTGTAAGCAGGCCACAAGTTATTTACAAATTTGAAAATGGTAAAAAATTAGAGCCTTATGAACATTTATTTATTGATTGCGCAGAAGAATTTATGGGTATTGTTACACAAAAAATACAAGCTAAAAAAGGTAAAATGATAAATCTTTCAAATAACTTTAAAGGTAGAGTGAGAATTGAGTTTCTTGTACCATCAAGATCACTGATAGGCTTCAGGGATGAGTTTTTAACAGATACAAAAGGCACTGGAATTATGAATTCATACTTAGAAAAATACGATACCTATGCAGGCGATATAGTAACTCGCTACAGCGGGTCTTTGGTAAGCGACAGACAAGGCGTTTCAGTTGCATACGCTTTATTTAACCTGCAACCAAGGGGTCAATTGTTTATTGCGCCAAACGAACCAGTCTATGAAGGCATGATTATAGGTGAGCACAATAAAGAAACAGACTTAAATGTAAATCCCTGTAAAGAAAAAAAGCTTTCAAACATGAGAGCGGCTGGCAAAGACGATAACATAATACTTTCAAGCCCAAATATTATGAGTTTAGAAA
>NZ_JAGDWY010000001.1:0-26097 GCF_023256235.1 Desulfurella sp. | reverse complement strand
AAAAGCTATAAACTTTATAAAAGATGACGAAATGGTTGAAGTAACACCACTTTCTATTAGACTAAGAAAATTAGAGTTAAGCGCTCAAAAAAGAAAAACACTAAGCCATACACAAGAATAAAATTATGATTTTAAAAAACCAACCAAAAAATTTAAAGCGCAGATATAGGAGTATTCTTTTAAGCCACTTACCACACCTTGCGCAATATCACTCAGGTAACTTTTATGCCTGAATGGTTCTCTACTAAA
Organism: Desulfurella sp.; assembly: GCF_023256235.1. Classification (NCBI taxonomy): domain Bacteria; kingdom Pseudomonadati; phylum Campylobacterota; class Desulfurellia; order Desulfurellales; family Desulfurellaceae; genus Desulfurella; species Desulfurella sp. The sequence goes on along the minus strand of NZ_JAGDWY010000001.1, from coordinate 25,848 downwards.
CACATTTGATAAATGGACTTCTATAAATGGTATATTAATACTCAAAAACGCATCTCTTATTGCAATACTTGTATGAGTAAATGCGCCGGGATTTATAATGATGCCATCTACTTTGCCAGAAGCCTCGTGAATCTTGTCAACAATGGCACCTTCATAGTTTGATTGAAAAAACTCAATTTCCACGTTCAAACTTTTTGCATGTTTTTTTATTGTTTCTTCTATGTCAGGTAAAGAGAGCTTTCCATAAATATGGGGCTCTCTTTTGCCAAGCATATTTAGGTTTGGCCCATTTAAAACTAAAATTTTCATATTTTAGCAAAGAGTTTTGAGCCTAGAAAATTACCGCCCAGCAAATGCATGTGAATGTGATAAACTTCTTGACCAGAATCAGGGCCATTATTTATTACAATTCTATAGCCTGATTTATCTATACCCAGTTTTTTGGCTAAGTTTTTTGCAAGTAAAGCCATATCTGAGACTATGCCAATATCTGATTCATCTAAATCGTTTAGATTTTCAACATGCTTTTTTGGTATAATTAATAGGTGTATTGGTGCTTTAGGGTTAATATCGTAAAAAGCCATATATTTTTCATCTTCATACTCAATTTTTGATGGTAGTTCCTTATTAACTATCTTGCAAAATATGCACATTTAAACACCTCCTACCTGAAAATCGTATCTGATCTATCTGTACCTGTTGCAATAATTGAGATTTTTGTATTAATGATTTTTTCTATCTCTTCTATGTAATTTTTTGCTTCTTTTGGTAATCTGGAATAGTCATTTATGCCTTTTGTACCACTAAAGCCTTTAAATGTTTTGTAAATGGGTTTTACTTTTTCAAATTCACTATTTAAAGCTGGCATGTAATCTATTGTTTTGCCGTCTAACTCATAGGCTATACATACTTTTATCTCATCAAGGCCATCTAAAACATCAATTTTTGTCATGGCAATCTCATCTATACCACTTACCATTATGGCGTATTTTACAACCACTAAATCAAGCCAACCGCATCTTCTTGGTCTGCCAGTTGTAGCGCCAAACTCATTGCCGTTTTTTCTTAGGTATTCACCTTCGTTATTTAAAAGCTCTGTTGGAAAATGGCCATTGCCTACTCTTGTGGTGTATGCTTTCATAATACCTATCACTTTATTAAGTGACTTATACGGTAGACCTGTGCCACAAAATGCACCACCTGAAGTTGGGTTTGATGATGTTACATAAGGGTATGTGCCAAAATCCACATCAAGCAGTGAGCCTTGAGCACTTTCAAATAGTATGTTTTTGCCTTTTTTGTATGAATCATTAAGAAAGTAAACACTGTCTTTTATATAAGACTTTAACATTTGACCATACTCTATATACTCTTTGTATATGGCTTCTTCATTTAAAGGTTCTATATCGTATAAGCTATATATTCTATTTGCATGTTCTACATTGTTTTTGATTTTTTCTTTAAGCGTTTCTTTGTCCAACAAATCGCAGGCCCTGATGCCTACCCTTGCGTACTTATCCACATAAGCCGGGCCAATACCTCTTCCTGTTGTGCCTATTTTTCTATCACCCAACACATGCTCGCTATTTACATCCATACTTTTATGGTATGGCATTACAATATGGCATCTATCGCTAATGAGTAATTTAGAATCCAGCTTTACTCCTAAATCTTCAAGCTGTTTTTTTTCTTCAAAAAAGCTTTTTGGGTCAAATACTACGCCATTTCCAATAACGCATGTTTTGTCATTGTGTAAAATACCCGAAGGTATCAAGTGCAAAACAAACTTTTTGCCATCCACGCATACTGTGTGACCCGCATTGCTACCACCCTGATAGCGCACAACAATATCAGCCTTTTGGCTTAAAATATCTACAACTTTTCCTTTTCCTTCATCGCCCCACTGAGAACCCAAAACTAATGTGTTCATTTCAAATCTCCTTGGTATATAAAAAATCCATCAACTTATCTAAATTTATGGCAAAACCCGTAGCTGGTATATACTTGCCCATAAGTTGCATTAAATTGCCATACCTGCCACCAGTGCATAAAACTGCATTATTACTAAATATATCAAAAGATACACCGCTGTGGTAAATAGGATACTCGCAGTAAAAAAAATCTAAAAAAATATCGCAATTTCTATTAATTTTCTTTGAGATTTCAATCAAATTTTCAACATTTTGTTTTATCGGTTCAATTTTTAATAAAGCGTTGATATCCCTTAAAAATAGTACATCAATAATGGATCCAAATTCACCCAAAGGCATCTGTTTTAAAAACGAGAGATTTTTCTTGTTAATTAAGCGCAATATCGCTTTTTTTTTATCCAAAAGCTGTGGATTTAAATACGCATTAAGCAACTGATCAATAATTTGCGAATCTGAAATTCTAACTACAAGGTCTTTTATGTCTACAAGGTTTAATACATCTATTGCTAAAGTTATTATCTCTATATCTGTTTCAATAGAATTTTGACCAAAAACTTCTGCCCCAATCTGCTTAAATTCCCTTTTTAAATTCGCATGCTGCTTTTCGTCTCGATAAATGTAATGAGCATAAGAAAACCTTGCAGGCAAATCAATATCGGCAAGTAATACTGCTAAAGCAACCTGAAGGGTTACATCTGGTCTCAAAATAATCGTTTTTCCACTATTTCTATCAACAAATTTAAACAATTTCGATTTTAGCGGTTCGTATAGATCCTGATAAACATTGTCTTCATAAATAAATGTAGGAGTTACAATTTCTTTATAGTCTTTTGAATCAAGATAATCCATTATTTTATTTTCTATATCACGCCTTTTGCGAGAATATGGATAGAAAAACTGCAATACACCTTTTGGAATATTGTGTTTAATACTCAACAAAAATCTCCAGAGCTTTCTTTGTGCCTACGCCAAGTTTATCTATGCCAAGTTTTTTAAGAGCTATCTCAAGTGTCCCTATTGTTAATATAACATCTGGAGGGTAGAAATAACCCAGATGCGCTATCCTAAATATCTTGCCCTTCATAGAACCCTGGCCATTTGATATAAAAACTCCAAATTTATTCATAATATCTATAATTTGCTTTGAATCGATTGATTGAGGGGCTTTAACGGCAGTTAAAGAATCAGATGGCCTTTTTGCAAAAAGCTCTAAACCCATAGCCAAAATAGCTTCTCTAACTGCTTTTGCTAAAAGTTTATGCCTTCTAAAAACATTATCTAAACCCTCTTCAAGCATCATATCAACTGCAGCATTTAGACCCAAAACAAGCGTAACAGCGGGTGTAAAATGACCTGCTTGATGGTTTAGCTCACCTAAAATGTCAAAGTAATACTTTTTGTTTTTATTTTGAGTGGCAATTTTTTTTGCTTTTTGACTAATAGACAACATTGCAAGCCCAGGTGGCAACATAAAAGCTTTTTGAGAACCGGTAAGCAGTATATCAATGCCCCACTCATCTGTTTTTATATCAATGCAACCCACAGCCGTAATGCCATCTACAACAAAAACGATTTCTGGGTATTTCTCTTTTAGCATTTTGCCAATCTCGTCAATTGGGTGAAATACGCCTGTAGAGGTTTCGCATGCTTGCATGTAAATGGCTTTAGGAGAGTATTTTTTAACATAATCTTCAATCTCTTGAGCGCTTGCAAAATCGCCATATTCTTTTTTCAAAACAATAGCTTGGGCCCCAAAACTATTAACAAGCTCACCGAAGCGCTCACCAAATTTACCAGCTTCAACAATAAGTGCTTTGTCATTGTCTGATAGTATATTGGAAACTGAAGCTTCCATTGCGCCAGTTCCACTTGATGCAAAGATCACAATATCGTTTTGTGTTTGAAATATTTTTTTTAATTTTTCTCTTGTTTGTTCATGTAAATTTATATACTCTTTAGTTCTATGATGAATTATAGGTGCAGCCATAGCTAATGCGACTTTTTCTGGCACTGGTGTTGGTCCTGGTGTCATCAGGTATCTTTTCATGATTTTCTCCTTTGTTTAAAAAGAAATGTCCTTAATATTTCCTAAACATGTTAAGTGCATTTTATCTGTATTTATCAAATCCAGTACTTCCATAATATCATCTAAAGTCACTTTATCTACATTGAAAAAAATATCCTTTGGGTCCTGATATGTATTGTAAGTTAGATAATCACTACCCAATTTTATCATCAAACTATTTGTACTCTCAAGAGATAAACCATATTGACCTTTAAAATTGGTTTTTATATCTTCAAGTTCATTTGAACTCATACCGTGTTTTTTGAATTTATTCAATTCTTCAATACATGCATCTATTAAATCCTGTGTTTTTTCATTGGATGTTGAGCTCGATATGTAAAAAATCCCTCCTTTTTTAAAAAACATGATGCTTGAGTAAATACTGTAGCATAGTGATTTTTCTTCTCTAATTGACTGAAAAAGCCTAGAACTCATATTTCCGCCAAAAAAATTATTAGCTAAAAATGCAGCGTATTTTCTGTCGTCATAAATACTGAATAACTCACAACCCAAAATTATATTGGTTTGTTCAAGCTGTCTATTTATTATGTCTTTACCAGGTACAAACTTAAACTCATAATCGCTAGGTGTATTGAGTTTATTAAAGTAGTCTTTATAATAAAACTCTTGTCTGTCTTTTAAGTCAAGCTTTGCCCCTTCTCCAACATAAGCAACAATCATATTTTCTGGCTTATAAAACTTTCCCAAAAAATTAAGCAAGTCTTGCCTTGTATAGGATGCTATTTGTTCTTTTTTGCCAAGTATAGGTTTTCCTAAACTTGTTGGTATTGCATTTTCAAAAAATGCATCAAATACAGCCGAGTATGGTTCATCATTTGATGATTTAATTTCTTCAATAATTACATCTTTTTCTTTTTCCAGTTCAGCTTCATTTAAAGTAGGGTTTGTAACAATATCTATCAATACATCCCATGCTTTTTCAATATAATCATTTAAAACCTTAACATAAAAGCAAGTATATTCCTTTGATGTAAAAGCATTTATAATACCACCTAACCTGTCTATTTCTCTTGCAATGTCAAAATAGGAACGCTTTTGTGTCCCTTTAAATACCATATGCTCAAGCATATGGGACAAGCCTCTTTCGCTATCAGCTTCATAAGCGCTACCCGTTTTAACAAAAATACCAACACTACCAACTACACCGTTTTTTTTAAGTGTTTGAAGTTTCATTTTGATCTTCTTCTTGATTTTCTTGATTTTCTAATTTTAGAGCTTTAAGGGATAAAGAAACTCTCCCAAATTTATCTATGCCTATAATCTTTGTTGTCACTCTATCACCTACACTCAATACATCCGAAACACTTTTAACTCTTTTTGTGTCAATCTGCGATATATGCATCAAGCCTTCTTGATTTGGAGAAAACTTTACAAAAGCACCATAATCTTCAATACGACTAACAATTCCTTCAACAATCTGACCTTCTTCAAGTTCACCTATGGATATTTTTATAAGCTGAATCGCTTTCTCTAAATCTTTTGTATTGCTTGCAAAAATATTTACTCTACCATCTTGCTCTATATCAATTTTTGTATTTGTCTCTTCGATTATGGACTTTATAACCTTACCGCCTGGTCCAATTAAATCCTTTATTTTATCAGCGCTTATGTTTATAACTGTAACCTTTGGAGCATATTCCGAAAGGTGTGCCCTGTATGTAGGCAACGTTTCAAGCATTTTATCAAGTATAAAAAGCCTTGCTTTTTCTGCTTTTTCTAAGGCAAACATCAAAAGCTGATCATTAACGCCTTCTATCTTTATATCCATCTGTAAAGCATTTATTCCGTCTTTTGTGCCTGCAACTTTAAAATCCATATCGCCATAATGATCTTCATCGCCCATTATATCAGTTAAAATATAATAGTTATCTTCCGATTTTATAAGACCCATAGCTACACCACTAACAGGCTTTTTTATAGGCACTCCCGCGTCCATTAAAGACAGAGTAGCACCGCACACAGTAGCCATAGAACTCGACCCGTTTGACTCTAAAATATCAGAAACTATACGTATAGCGTATGGAAAATCAGCTTCGTCCGGTATTACTGGCTCAATTGCACGCTTAGCCAAAGCCCCGTGACCTATTTCCCTTCTGCCTGGAGCTCCAAGGCGTCTTACTTCTCCAACACAAAATGGTGGAAAATTATAATGCAACATAAATCGTTCAAATGTTTCACCACCAATATTATCTATAATTTGCATATCGGATTTTGATCCAAGAGTGGTAACAACTAAAGCCTGTGTTTCTCCACGTGTAAATACAGCAGAGCCATGTGTTCTTGGCAAAACTCCGACTTCACAAGTAATGGGTCTTATGTCATCAAGTCCTCTACCGTCAATTCTTACCCCTGTTGATATAATTTTATCTCTGACTAAATTTTTAATTGTTCCTTCAAATGCTGCTTTTAGCTTTGCTTCGAAATTTTCTTCTTGGCTGAATTCTTCACTTAATTTTTCAAAAGCTACTTTAAATATAGAATCTATCTTTTCATGCCTTGTTTTTTTATCTGTTATATTAAGAGCCTTGCCAAGTTCATCTATGCATAGAGCTTCCATTGCAGTCATAATTTTATCACTAACACTCATAGGCTCATATTGTCTTTTTGGTTTTGCTGCATCTTTTATAATTTTTTCTTGTAAATCAATTAGTTTATTGATGACTTTTTGAGCGTAGGAAATAGATTCTACCATTGTTTGAGTTGTTATCTCATTTGAACCGGATTCAATCATATTTATAGCATTTTTAGTGCCTGCTACTATCAAATTTAAAGGAGAGTCTTTAAGTTCAGACTGCGTAGGCAACGGTATAAACTCTTTACCTCTAAGCCCTATCCTGCAAGCTGCACAGGGACCAAAAAACGGTATATCAGAAATATTTATAGCACAAGACGCTGCCAATACTGAAGCAACAACGATATCGTTTTCTTGATCTGCAGAGATGGTAGTAACTATTACCTGGGTTTCTTGCTTATAATCCGACGGAAAAAGCGGTCTAATTGATCTATCTATAAGTCTTGAGACAAGTGTTTCGTAATCGCTTGGTTTGCCTTCTCTTTTAACAAACCCACCTGGAATTTTACCTATTGCATAAAATTTTTCCTGATAATTAACAGTTAATGGAAAAAAATCCAAAAATTCTTTTGGTGGTTCTTTGGTTGAAACTACAGTAGCCAAAACTACCGTATCACCAATTGATACCACGCAGGCACCATCAGCCTGCTTTGCCCACTTACCTGTCTGGATAGAAATCTTTTTTCCATATATGTTGTCTTGTACTTCGAAAATCATATTTGACCTTTAACTCTTAAGCCTAGCTCTTTAACAACTTTTTTAAATTCAGAAAAATTGTGCTTTTCTAAGTATTTTAACAACCTCCTTCTCTGGTTAACCAGTCTTAGTAAACCTCTGCGTGTTTGAAAATCTTTTTTATAGTTTTTAAGATGCTCTGTTAAATAATTAATACGTTCTGTTAAAAGAGCTATTTGCACTACAACCGAACCGCTATCTTTCTCATTAGCACCAAATCTTTTAATTATTTCCTGTTTTTGTTCCTTGGTCAACATACACAACTCCTTCTCTTCATCTTGATGTTATTATACTCGATATAGCATGCTTTGTAAAGAATTATTAAAATAAACCGTTATTTTTGCAAAATTCAAACATACTTTTCAATGCTTGCTTTGCTTTATCTAATTTTGGTTTAGAATTTTCAATTAAACCAAAATTAGGTCCCATAGGCTGTAGGTAATCCTTGGGTTGTGTAATATAGTTTATTAAGCCGCCAAGCATGGTGTCTTTTGGTAATCCTAACAAGTCTTTCTTCTCAAGGAGCCTTGAAACATTAATACCAACAAACAAACCACTTGCGGCACTTGCAATATAGCCTTCAACACCTGTAATTTGACCAGCAAAAAAAATATCTGGCATATCTTTCAAGTTTAAATATTTTGTAAGCAAATACTGAGATTGCAAGTAGGTATTTTTGTGCATAGAACCTAGTTTTGCAAATTCAGCATTTTTTAGAGCAGGTATGAGCCTAAATACCCTTAATTGCTCTTTGTAGGTGAGTTTCGTTTGAAAACCAACCAATGACAGAATTGTACCCGATTGGTTTTCTTTTCTAAGCTGAACCACAGCATAAGGTCTTTTATTGTTATTTAACAAACCAACTGGTTTCATAGGACCAAAGCGCAGTGTCTCAAAACCTCTTTTTGCTAGCTCTTCTATTGGCATACAACCTTCAAAAAAATGCGGTTTTTCAAAATCTTTATACTCAACACACTCAGCGCTAACTAACGCATCGTAAAATTTTTTATACTCGTCTTTTGATAGTATACAGTTAAAGTAATCTTTGCCATTTTCGTACCTGTTTGCCCAAAAACCTTTTGAAAAATCTATACTTGATGCTATCACATGCGGAGCTATAGCATCATAAAAGTACAAATTTTGACTACCTGTAATTTTCATAATCTCGTATTCTAAATCTGGTGAAGTTAAAGGACCACTTGCAATAATGACTATATCATACCCAATAGGTATTTTCTTTACTTCTTGTCTTACAATTGTAATATTTGGGTGTGCTTCTATTATTTGCGTTATTGTTTGAGAAAATATGTTTCTGTCTACAGCTAAAGCTCTACCTGCTGGCACTTTAGAAAACCTTGCAGCAGACATAGTCAAAGAACCCAATAGACTCATTTCTTTTTTTAGCAAGCCTGCAGCTGTTTTTATAGATATTGAACCCAAAGAATTAGAACATACAAGCTCACATAAATTACCTGTAGTATGAGCTGGTGTTTGCTTTAGGGGGCGCATCTCATACAGATCAACCTTAAAACCATTTTGAGCTATTTTATATGCTGCCTCTGAACCAGCAAGCCCGCCACCAATAACACACACTCTCACAATTAATTAATCCTACATAAATTTTTGTGTTTTTTCAAGGCAAGAGGGGTCTTTGCAGACCCCCGGTTTAGATGGGTCGATGAGGCGGCGCCATAAATTCTGGGCCAACAGGATCCTTGATGAAGGTATTTAATATAAGATCGATTTGGTGGCTATCTTGGGGTGATACTTTAAAATCAAACAGTTCCTTTATATAAGACAGTTGAGAAGGTTTTCTTGCTCCAATCAATGCTATATCGGCTCCTTTTTGATCTAAAATCCATCTAATTGCTAAATGTATAACACTTTTATTGTATTTTTCTTTTGCAAATTTATCCAGCGCTTGTGTAGCCTTTAAGTATTGCTCGTATCTTGGAAACTGAAATTTTGGATCTATTTTTCTTAGGTCGTCTCCATTAAACTGCGTATCTTTTGTCATTCTTCCGCTTAGCAAACCTCTACATAAAGACCCATAAAGTAACGTTTTTATATTATTTTCGTAGCAGTACGGTAAAATTTTTTCTTTTGCGCTTTGTTCGTATAAATTAAATGGCGGTTGAGAAGTATGAAGTGGTGCATATTTTCTAAAAATTTCCATCTGCTCTACAGAATAATTGCTTACACCAATTGCTCTTATTTTTCCTTCTTCATATAAATTAAGTAATGTTTCTGCAGTTTCTTGAAAATTTACAGTTTCATCTGGCCAGTGTACTTGATATATATCAATGTAATCTGTTTGCAATCTTTTAAGTGAATCTTCAATTTCTTTTTGAATACGATCTTTACTTGAATTTCTAAAAACTTTACCGTCTTTCCACTCAAGTCCGACCTTTGTAGCTATAACCACTTCATCTCGTTTGCCAAAAAGTTTTACTGCTTTGCCAACAATCTCTTCAGATAAACCAAAACCATAAACGGGTGCCGTATCAATTAAATTTATGCCTGTATTTAAAGCTTCCAAAATTGTTTCAATAGATTGCTTTTCATCACTTCCACCCCACATCCAACCACCAATTGCCCATGTCCCAAGTCCAATTCTGGAAGCTTTAATTGTATTGTTAATATATGTAAACTCCATTTTACCTCCTCATAGAAAATTTTCTAATTGCTTATATAAATATAATAAACATAATTTATAGTTTGTCAAGCTACAGGCTTGCTGGATTTTGTTAGCTTGACAAAACCATGTCATTTGGTATTATTAATGTAGATTAATTCAGTAAACTTCTAATGAGAAATAGGATTATTTTTGTGGATACAACAAAACAAAAATTTTTTGAAAAACTTTTTTTAGCTTTAAAAAATATAAACCAGTTAATCATAAGAGAGGACGACCAAAACAGTTTATTTGAAAAAATGTGCGAAAACCTGATAAAAGATTTAGGTTTCAGCATTGTTGTTGTAGGAGAAATAGATAATACAAACAATCTTAAAATAATACACAAAAAAGGAGAAAATTCACAATTATTTGATGATATTCCAATTTCAATTAATGGCAAAAGTGAATATGGCAAAGGCACGGCTTATTTAGCTTACAAGACAAATACGGTTATTATAAATCAAAATACACTTACAAACCCGGCTATGAATTTTTGGAAAGATAAATTGCTAAAATATAATTTGCATTCAAATTGTGCAATACCAATTAAAAAAATGGTTCTATTAAATACATTATTTTAATCTATTCCAATATAGCAAATTTTTTTACGCAAGAGATGCTACCAATATTAAATGAGTTAAAAGACGACATAGAATTTGCTTTAGTAAAAATTGAAACACAAGAGTCTCTAAAAAATTCAATTAGGTTTTACAACACCCTATCAAAAGTAAATCATTTGCTTATAAAATCAACATCTAAAAACGAACTATTTGAAAAAATTTGCGATGTTTTTGTAAATTATGGCGAGTTTGATTTAGCTGGATTATTCATTTTAGATGATAAAAACAAACTTAAACTTACAAAATATTCAGGTAAAAATAAACAAGATATTGAGTATTTGTTTTTTGCAAATGATAAATTTCAAAACCCTCATGAATCCTGGCCAACAATTAAATCATTTAACAAAAAAAGTATTTTTATAAATAACGATACAGTACAAAATAAAAATCTCGCTGCTTTTAAACAAAAAATGCTTGAATATGGTTTTCAATCATCATGCGCTTTGCCTATTATACAAAATGGAAAAACCATTGGCGTTATTAATCTATATTCAAAAAAACCTCACATATTTGATAAAAAAACTTATGAACTTTTGAAAGAAATTGTAGATGACATAAATTATGCATTGGATAAATTCGAAAATCAAAAATGGATGCAGATGTTTTCTGTTGCTTTAAATAGTGGTTTTGATTTTGTAGTAATTACTGATTTCAAATTTGATATTGTATATGTAAACGAAACCACATTACTTGCAAGCGGTTATAAAAAAGAAGAATTACTTGGCAAAAACCACAGGATATTTTCATCAGAGCTTCATTCTAAAGAATTTGCCAAAAATTTTTATACAACTTTAAAAAATAAAAAAATTTTTGCTGATATTATTTTGTATAGAACTAAAAACGGCCACATAATCCAATCTTACACTACTGTTGTACCATATGAATTTAGTAATGAAATATTCTACATTGCAATCGGAAAAGATTTATCAAAAGACAAGGGTCTCCAATTTAAGCTGGATTACTACATAAACCACGATCCAGTAACGAATTTATATAATCAAAAATATTTTTTAGAAAATATTGACATATACCTTAAAGAAATCAATGAAAAAAAACTTAAATATGCATTAGTTATACTTGATCCAAAAGATTTTGCAAATATAAATACTTACTATGGTTTTAGTGTTGGTGATGATGTATTAAGGGAAATAGTAAGAAAACTACAAAATATCATTAAACCAGGTGATATTATTGCAAGACTTTCTGAAAATAAATTTGGTTTATTTGTTAAAAACCTTTATGCAAAAGAGCAAATACTTGATTATATCGAAATTTTAAAAGATACATTAAGCAAACCAATTACTGTCTCTTATGGTAATATAAATATTGAATTTAATATCGGCGTGAGTTTTTTCCCGGATAATGCCAAAAATGCACAAGATTTGCTTGCTAAAGCGTATATTGCCCTAAAACATGCTAAAGAAGGTAACTATCCTTATAAATTCTACCAAAAAGAAGACGAAGAACAGTTAATTAAACAAATTCAATTAAAAAAAGACCTCGAAAAAGCTGTAAAAGAAAATGAATTTACCTTATATTATCAACCTTATGTTAAAAACGCTTTAAGTGAAATTTGTGGCGCTGAATGTTTACTTAGGTGGGATCACAATGGAAAAATTATTGCGCCTGGTGTATTTATAGAAACACTTGAAGCTACAGGCTTAATAGAATATGTTGAAGATTTTATTATTGATAAAGTAGCATATTTTCAAAAAACAATTCTTACGCAATATAAAAAAACTATCCCAATATCTATAAATATTGCACCAAATAGCTTTAAAAGTAAAAGTATAATTAGAAAATTAACAAATGCTATTACAAAGTATGATCTTGACCCAAAATATCTTTCTATTGAAATTTTAGAGAGACTTTTTATTGAAAACTTCGATTACATAAAACAGATACTGCATACAATAAAAGGACTTGGAGTATCTATTGCTTTGGATGATTTTGGTACAGGATACTCTTCTTTGTCTTACCTTTCTCAATTACCTATAAATACCATAAAAATTGATATTTCTTTTATAAAAACATTGGAAACCAATCAAACTTCATACCAGCTTGTCAAAGCCATTGCATCAATATCAAAAAATTTAAATTTAAAAACTATTGCAGAAGGAGTTGAAAATTCTAATCAACAAAAGATTTTAAAAGATTTGGAAATTGATTGCCTACAAGGTTACTTATTTTATAAACCAATGGACGAAGAAAATTTCAAACAATTGCTTAACTCAACAATTTACACAATTTAGCGGCTTTTTTCCTTCAAATACCCTTTTTATATTTTCACAAACATAAAAAGCTATTGCTTTGTAAGAAACATCTGTAACACCTGCAATATGAGGAGTTACAATAACATTTTTCATATCAAAAAAATCTTCTTTATCTGGTGGCTCTTTCCAAAAAACATCCAAAGCAACTCCGCCTAAATGATTCTTATTGAGTGCATCAATTAATGCCTGCTTTTCAACAATATCCCCTCTTGAAGGATTAATTAAAAACGCTCCTTTTTTGAACTTGAATATATTGTTAGAGTTTATAAGGTTTTGTGTTTCTTTGTTTAATGGTAAAGCCAAAAATACATAATCAACCAATGGTAAATATTTTTCAAGATTATCTGGCCTGCCTATTGCTTCAAGTTTATATTGCTCGACTAATTTATTGTCTAAATTTTGCTTAATAGCCCATATATGAACACCAAAAGACTTGAGCCTTTGAGCAATCGCTCTTCCTATGCCACCAAAACCTATAATCAAGGCTTTTTTCCCAATCAAACTACTACCAACAGGACATCCCCACCCAACTGCATTATAAACATTATTTTGAATATACGGAAAACCCCTTGCGAGCGCGATTGCAGCCATTATAGACCATTCAGCCACCGATTCGGCATTACCTGTATTTGCTGTAGGTACGTTTGCTACGTATATACCTTTTTTTGTTGCAGCAACAATATCAACACCATCCAGACCAGCGCCCCACTGATGTATAAGTTTTAAATTGCTCGCTTTTTGTATTAGATTTACATTAATTTTTGTCATTGCAGGAATAAGTATGTCACATTCGTGAATTCTATCTTCTAAAGCGCTTTCTGGTATAAACTCAAATTCTAGTTCATCAAGACATTCACTAATATAATTTTGAATACCAACAAAATGTATCCCTGCTACAAAAACTTTAATTTTTTTCATCTACCACCACCATTTTTGAAAAATTTATGCTTTATTACATCAATGACAAAATTTTTTGTTAACTCAAAACCTATACAAGAAACATCAAGAACAATATCATAATTTCGCAAATCACACCTGTTTAAACCTGTCATCTTTTTTATATATTCATTTCTATTTTTATCCGTTTGGTTTATGAGTTCTATTGCTTGTTTATCGCTTATATTGAATTCTTTTGAAACATTTTTTACTCTAAAATCCAAATCTGCTTTTAAAAAAATTGATAAATGTTTTGGATGGTCTTTAAATACAAAAAAAGAAGCTCTACCTAAGGCAACAATATCATGATTTTGCGCAAAGCTTTCAAGCACTGTTTTTTGTACCTCAAATATCTCTGCGTCAGTTGGGTAAAAAGAACCTGCCAATGATCCAATTTCAGGTGTACCAATAGAAAAAACACTTAAAATTTTTTCAAGCAAACTTGAGGTTCTTTCTTCTTTTTTATCTAAATAGGCTACATCTGTTTTTAAAATTTTTGCAGCATGCACAACTAACTCTCTATCAATTAATTTAAAACCAAACTCTTCTGAAATAGCTCTTGCAAGATCATAACCACCGGATCCTATTTGTCTTGTGATTGTAATTACAATATTTTCCATTAATCCCCCTTGATATCTTTAAAACCTTTCAAGAAAAAAGCAAGTGGCAAGGACAAAACAAATATAAACATGATAAGCAAATACACATGATTGTAGGAAAGCATCATAGCCTGTTGCATAACTGTTTCGTTTAACATTTCTTTTATCTTTAAGTCTGGTAGTTGAAATGGTATGCCAAGAACCTGGTCTAATCTTGCTATATATTCTAAAGTATTTCTGCTGAATATAGAAACATTTTGAGTTAAAACCGAGTAATAGGTATTTGTTCCTCTATCAACATATGTAGCAGCAAGTGCAACACCAATACTACCAGTAATAAGCCTAAACACATTGTAAATACTTGTGGCAAATGTTAAATCGCTTTTTTCAATTGTAATTAATGCAGAAGTGCTAACAGATACGAATATAAAACCAAAACCGCTGCCCTGTAAAAATTGTGGTATAAATATATCCCAAAAACTTGCATTTAAATTGAGGTTTGCAAATTGAAAAAAAGAAATAATAACAAGTATTAAACCAAAACTAACAAGGATTTTTGGTCCAAGTTTATTGAACAATTTACCCCCAATTGGCATCATTAAAGCCATTGCCAGACTTCTTGGAACCATTGCAACTCCAGCATCAAATGCAGTATAACCAAGCAAATTTTGCAAAAAAACCGGCAAAACAAACAAACTTGCAAAAAGTCCCATACCAAGAACACCACCAAGCAATGTGCCCAATGTAAAGTTTATATTCTTTAAAATACGCAAATTCACAGCAGGTTTTTTTATTGTTAACTCTCTTATTACAAAAAATATTATACCTGCGCCTGCAATAATTGCAAGATGTGTTATATACTGGGATGTAAACCAGTCTTTATTTTCACCGTCTGCAAGAAATATCTGCAAAGTACCAAACCCAATAGCCATAAAAATCAAACCTAAAAAATCTATCTTGCTTTTTTCTCTTATTAAAAAATCCGGATCTTCTATAAAAATATTTACCATAATTAAAGCCACTATACCTATAGGTAAGTTTATGTAAAATATCCATGGCCAGCTATACCTATCTATTAGCCATCCACCAAGAGTAGGTCCAATAGCTGGTCCCATAACAACACCCATACCATATATGCCCATTGCCATACCTTGCTCTTCTTTTGGGAAGACTTCCCTTAAAATTGCCTGAGCAATTGGTATTAAAACGCCTCCACCGATTCCTTGTATTATTCTAAAAATAACAATGGCATACAAATTCCATGCAATGCCACAAAGCGCAGAACCCAATGTAAACAAAGCTATACCAAACATATAAAAATTCTTTCTACCAAAGCGGGAACTTAACAAACCCATAATTGGCATAATTATGGTATTTGAAAGCAAATATCCTGTAGAAACCCATGTTATTTGTTCGATAGATGCACCCATTGAACCTTGGATATATGGAATTGCAACATTTACTATACTGGTATCAAGCGAACTCATTATTGTGCCTATCATTACAGTAATAGTAACAATCCACTTATTCATTTTATACTAACATAAGGCTCAACAGATAAACCAGGATAAAGGGGTGTTTTGGGGTTATAAGGTGTTGTAATATTAATTTTTACAGGTATTCTTTGAACTATCTTGATGAAATTTCCAACAGCATTTTGGGGAGGAAGCAAACTGAATACTGCCCCGCTGCCTGTTTGGAAGCTTTCTACATAACCATAGAAGGTTTTTCCAGGATAAGCATCAACTTTGATAGCTACTTTTGCACCAATATGTATATTGTGTATTGCAGTTTCTTTGAAATTTGCCACAACCCATACATGGTGGAGATCCACAATATTTAATAAAGGCAAACCTACCTGTGCATACTGACCTACCTCTACATTGCGCTTTGTAACATAACCATCTATTGGTGCAATTACTTTTGTTCTTGATAAGTTTATGCTTGCTATATCAAGCTGGGCTTTTGATTGCTTTATTAAGTGCTCTTGCTTTGAAAGCTGGGTTTTTAAGTCAGCAATTTCTATTTCAAGTTGCTTTATTGCAGCAAGCTGGGCATTAAAATCGGCTAAAGCTACGCTATAGTTCATCTTAACACTATCGTATTCCTGAGGGCTTATTACTTTTTCTTTAAGCAAATTATAATAGCGCATATTTTGTTTTTGAGCATATGTGAGCTTTGCATTGCTTGCCTTTAAATCTTGTTGCGCTTTTTGTATTGCAGCCTGTTTTTCTAATATGGATAATTTGAGGTTTTCCATCTGAATCACATTTGCCTGGTAAACATTTTGCGCATTTTTAACCTGTTGAATATAGTCAGTTGGGTCAATTTCAAATAGTATCTGACCTTTTTTAACAAACTGGTTTCTTTTTACACATACCTTAATGACCTTACCAGCAACCTGTGGCGAAATAGGCACAATGGTACCATCAATGTATGCATCATCCGTAGAAACATGATTTAAATCATAAATAAGCTTTGGTATAAAATAAACAGCTAACCCGGCTAATATTAACAAAATAACTAAAAGCTGTATGAATTTTTTGGTTTTTTTGGTCATTTTACTATAGAAACAACAAACTCATCGTTTCTATTTTTAGCCCAGGCATACTCATTGTTTTGTGGATCGATAGGTTTTGACTTTCCATTGCTTATAGTCTCTATTCTATTAGAAGCAACACCTTTTAGCACGAGGTAGTTTTTTGCTGCATCGGCTCTTTGTTGACCAAGTGCTAAATTGTATGCATCAGTTCCTCTTTCATCGCAATTTCCTTCAATAACAATATTAACTTGAGGATGTTGAATTAAAAATTCAGCTATTTTGTTTAAAACTTCAGGTGAATTTTGGTTTATACCCCACTCATCAATCTTTGTAATTGTAGCGCTATTTACCTTAAAATAAATTCTTTGCATTACCTCTTTTGCCTGTTTTTCCAACTCACTTTCAAGCTCGTTTTGATTTTGGATGTTACTTAAACTCGAAGACGGCATATTCATAGATGAAGTGGGTGGTTGATTTGCAGATGTTTGTGGAACACTTGACTCAATTGGGGCTTTAGTGCCTGGCACACTAGAACAACTATCAACTAAAAATGCAAAACCTGCTAAAAATAAAAACAATAATAACTTATTCATAACTTAAACCTCCGTTTAATTTTTATAATCCTTTTTGTTATAATGTCAATATAAATGCAAAATATAACTATTTTGTAATGCTTTTTATAAATTTTTCAAAATCACTTATACCTTTTTGAAGTTCTATAGCTGCTTGAGTGCCTATTATGACACCATCTGCAATTTTAGAAGCTTCTTTTGCATCACTTGCGTTTCTTATACCAAAACCTAAATACACTTTAGCCTGTTTCCTGCAATAGTTAATTTTTTCAATAGTTTGACTCTCAAGTGAGAAACTACCGCCTGTTATACCTCTTTTTGAAATAAAATAAATAAAATCCTTAGTGTTTTTAATAGCCAAATCTAGATCTTTTTTTCTACTTTCTGGTGTTGCAAATTTTATAATATTACAATCAAGCTGTTTTTCGAAATTAATAGCTTCTCTAACAGGCAAATCAGCTAAAATAATTCCATTTAAAATTTTATTATAGTTTTTGAGTTCATCTTTTAAGCTATAGGCTATATTTGCATAAGTCATCACATATAACCTTTTCTTAAAAAGCTTTTTTACCTCAAAGAGGCTTTCAAAAAAGTCTTGCGTATCGTATTTTGAGAGACATTCGAATGCAGCTTTTTCCAAAATTTCACCATCTGCTATTGGATCAGAAAATGGTATACCTATTTCTAAAAAATCAACATCAAGATTATTGCAAATTTCAACTGCTTCCAAAAAGATACTTTTTTTTGGGTAATTAGAAACCAAATATATACCTACATTCATTGTTGTACCGCCTTTATAATATCTAAATCTTTATCTCCCCTTCCAGAAAGGTTTATTATAATTGTTTTATTTTTAAATTTTTCCTTATTTGCCAAAACGTATCCCAAAGCATGCGAACTCTCAAGCGCAGGTATAATACCTTCAAGTTTTGATAAAGCAAAAAAACCTTCCAGTGCCTGATTGTCAAACACATAATCGTAAATTACACGTTTTGTGTCTTTTAGATAACTATGCATAGGTCCAACGCCTGGATAATCCAGACCTGCAGATATTGAGTGTACTGAAGCAACATTTGCATTTTTTTGAAGTAAATAACTTAATGCACCATGCAAAATCCCTTTTGTACCTAAACTTAAAGTCGCAGAGTGATCACCCAAATTTACCGATCTGCCACCTGCTTCAACACCATATAATTCTACATTATCTTTTAAAAAAGCACTAAAAATACAGTATGCATTGCTGCCACCCCCTACGCATGCAACTATAACATCGCAAAGTCTATTTTCATATTGTTTTATCTGTCTTTTTGCTTCTTTACCGATAATTGACTGAAAATCACCTACAATTGTCGGAAAAGGATGTGGTCCAACCACGCTTCCAAGTAAATAATGTGTGGTTTTAACATTTGTAACCCAATCCCTCAAAGCTTCGTTTATAGCGCTTTTAAGAGTTCCTCCTGATTTTTCCACACTAATCACGTTAGCACCTAAGATTTTCATCTTATCTACATTAATGCTTTGGCGCTCAACATCTGTCTTTCCCATATATACAACACATTCCAAGCCCAATAAAGCACATACTGTAGCTGTAGCCACACCATGCTGACCTGCACCTGTTTCTGCTATGATTCTGTTTTTGCCCATAAACTTTGCCAAAAAACCTTGAGCTAAAGTATTGTTTATTTTGTGAGCTCCTGTGTGTGCCAAATCTTCCCTTTTTAGATAAACTTTAGCACCTACATAATCGCTAAAATTTTTTGCAAAATACAGTGGTGTAGGTCTTCCAACATAAGTTTTCAGCATATCATTTAGCTGTTTTTGAGCTTTTTTGTCTTTTTTAAAGGCAATATAGCCTTCTTCTAACTCATCTAAAGCTGGAATAAGCGTCTCTGGCACAAATTGCCCGCCAAACTCGCCAAAATAGCGTTTTAATTTCATTTTATTCTCCTTAAGTTTTCCATAAAGTCTTTCATTTTACTGTGATCTTTTTTGCCAGGGTAAGCTTCGATTGAGCTTACCAAATCAACACCGTAGGGTTTATAGCGCGCTATCTCAAATATATTATCTGAACTTATACCACCTGCTACAAAAGCCCTGCTTAAATAATTGCAATCTTCAAGAATCTTCCAATTAAACCTTTGAGCACTACCACCAATCTGTGGGGTTTTGCTATCAAGCAAGATAAGACCATCACTTAATTTTTGTGGCAATACATCATCAATTCTATAGACCCTGATGGTATTTTGAATATTAAAGTCATTGTAGACTTGAGCGTATCTTAATCCGCAATAGTTCATTATTGATACAATTTCATCTTCACTTTCTTCTACAAATACGCCAACACTGTTTGTATGTTTTGGTATTTTCTGAATTATTCTTTTTACATCCTGAGCTTTTATATAACGCGGGCTTTTTTTGTAAAATACAAAACCGATAAAATCTACACCTAAATCTAAACTGGCCAACACATCTTCTAAATTTGTCATGCCGCAAAATTTTACATGCATAAAAGCCCCTTAAAAGTAGATTCAACATCATTTGATTTTAAAAGTGCCTCACCTATTAAAAATACATTAGTGTATGGCAAAAATTCCTCTATATCATTTCTATTCCTTACACCACTTTCTGCTATTTTAATTTTAGCATTAATTTTACTTATAAGCTTTTTGGCTGCATTTTTATCTATTTTTAGTGTATCAAGGTCTCTTGCATTTACACCTATAATTGTTGCATCGAAATCTATTTTATCTAGATCATTTTCTGTATGAAGCTCAATTAAAGCACTTAAGCCCAAAAAGCATGCATAATCATAGAGCTTTCTTAGTTTGTCTTTTTCGAGCGCTCTTACAATAAGCAAGATAATATCTGCACCGCTATTGTATGCCCAATCAATTTGTTTTTTGTCAATTATAAAATCTTTACACAAAATTGGAAGGTTTGTCTTTCTTGATATTTCATGTAAAAACTCAAAGCTACCACCAAAATATTTATTATCTGTAAGCACGCTTATTGCTTTTGCATACTTTGAATAAATTTCAACGATATTTTTTTGTAAAATAAAATTACCATAAGAAGGAGATTTTGACTTGATTTCTGCAATGATATTTATTTTATCATTAAAATTTGGCTTTAAAACAGGTTTTGTCCTCTTATAAGGGCAGGTTTTCATAGATTGAACCTCAAGGGCTTTATCAGCCAAAATCTGCTCAATCATTTGTTATCTCCATTAGTTTATCGTAAGCCTTTCTATTTTTAATCGCTTCTTTTGCAAGTAAAAAGCCCTGCTTTAAATTATCTTCAACACCAGCTACAAGATATGCAAAAGCACAATTTATTGCAATGGCATCTGATAAAACATCGTGTTCTCCCAAAAAAACCTCTTTGAGAATTTTTGCATTTGTTTTTGCATCAAACCCTTTAACTGAATCTTTTGGTGCATATATTGAAAACTCTCTTGGGTCAAACTCAAATTTCTTAATATATGGGCCTTTTTTTTGATAACACAATGTAACATCCGAAAGGCTCACTTCATCCATATCGGAAGCTACAAGAACTACATTTTGAAAATCCAAAATATCAACAGCCTCCAGGTATACCGGTAAATATTCTTTACTAAAAACACCTATCATTTTGTAAGCAGGGTTTATTGGGTTGCATAAAGGACCTACAAGGTTAAAAATCGTTCGCTTTCCTATCTTTTTTCTAATGGGCATAATTGGTTTTAACTTTGGATGCCAATGCGGAGCAAACAAAAAGGCAAAATTTTTCTTTTCAAGGTTTTCAATTATTTCTTCCTTTTCTTGCTCAATCTTTACCCCAAGCGCTTCAAGAATATCTGCTGCACCAGACAAAGACGAGACAGCTTTATTGCCGTGCTTTGCAACCCTCACATGTAAACTGCAAACAATGGAAGCTGCCGTTGAAATATTAAAACTGTTTGAGTTATCTCCCCCAGTCCCAACTATATCAAGACAATTACCACGGTAATCTATTAAACGCGCATTTTTTAGCATCGCTTTTGCAAGCGCCGCAACACAAGCTGGATCTTCTTTTTGCTGACTCATTTCAATTAGTGCGCTTACAATATCTTGTTCGCTTAACTTTCCAGAAAGCATTGCATCAAAAAAATTTAAAGATTCATTAAAACTTTTCATTGCACAACCTCACAAAATTTTCTATAAAAATCAATCCATCTTTTGTTTGATAGGATTCTGGGTGAAACTGCAAGCCATAAAGCCCAATATTTTTGTTTTCAATTGCCATGATTTCATTGTCGCTTAAAGATACAGCACACACTTCAAAATCATCATATACGTTATCAACCACTAAAGAATGGTATCTAACTCCTAAAAAAGGTTGTTTTATGTTTCTAAATAAAATACTATCACTTATGGAAATTATCCTATCTACTTTGCCATGCATAATTGTTTTTGCTTTTCTTATTGTTTTGCCATATACATAACAAATAGACTGCATACCAAGGCATATACCCAAAATCGGCAACTTTGATCTAAAATATTCTATAGCATCAAGGCTTAACAAGGCGTTTTTTGGGTGAGAAGGACCAGGAGAAATCACTATACCTTTTAGATTTTTAACATTTTTTATGTTATCAATTTTGGCATTGTTTAAAATAACTTCAACATCATCAAAATGCTTAAGGTAATCATATAAATTGTAAGTAAATGAATCAAAATTATCAATTAAGACTATCACTTATACCTCCCGCTTGAAGCATGGCGCCTAGTTTTGATACAACCTCTTTATACTCGTTTTCTGCAATACTATCATAAACTATCCCTGCACCTGCTTGAAACCTAGCCTTATTATTTTCAAAAAACGCTGTCCTTATGGTTATTGCCATATCCATATTGCCACTTAGGCCTATATAGCCAACGCATCCTGCATAAAAACCTCTACTTTGCTTTTCTGTGTCTTCAATGAGTTCTATTGCTCTAACTTTTGGAGCTCCACTTACTGTGCCGGCTGGGAATGTATTTGTAAGGCAATCAATTAAGTCAAAAGATTCATCAAGTGTGCCTTCGACTTCAGAAACAAGATGCATAACATGAGAATAATGCTCTATTTGTCTAAATGACTTAACTTTGACGCTCAATGGCTTGCATACGCGCGAGAGATCGTTTCTGGCAAGATCAAGCAGCATCAAATGCTCTGCGTTTTCCTTTTCGTCTTTCAATAACTCCTGCTCCAAAACGACAGTCTTTTCCAAACTTTCGCCAATTGGCCTTGTGCCTGCAATAGGTTTAATTGTAGCTATATTTTTTCTTACGCTAATGTGTACTTCTGGACTTGAGCCTACAACATAGTTTGAAGCATCTTTTATAAAAAACATATATGGTGATGGGTTAAATTTTCTTAGGTTTCTATAAAACTCAAATGGATTTAGACCATTCAGTTCAACATAATCACTTAAAACTACCTGAATTGCTTCACCTTCTTCAATTTGTTTTTTCAAAAAATTTACCTTTTCTATAAAATCTTTCTTTGGTATTTTTCTTATTATTTTTGGTGTTGATACGCCATTTTTAATTTCACAACTTAATAGCTCTTCTTTAAATAACAAAAGATCCTGATGTGCTTTTTGATATGCGTCTGGTTCTTTAGCAATTTGCGATTTTGCAAGGTAGAGTTTATTTGTGTAGTTATCATAAACCAAAAATTTATCTACAAAATAAAATACCCCAAGGACATCTGGAAGATATTTAAGATTTTTACGCAAAACACCACATGCATTTACAAATTCAAAGCTCAAAAGCGTTATAAACCCACCTGAAAAATTGCCATACTCTTCAAAAGATGCAGATTTATTTTGCTTCAAAAACTCTCTAATAAAACCCAAGTCCTGTTTTGTGCCTTCAAATTGACCATTTTTGTCTAATACAAATTTTCTTACATTGAAAGCCAGAAAAGAAAATCTACTGTAGATTTTTTTTTGATTTGCACTTTCAAGCAACAAACAATTTTCTTTGTCTAATAAGCTTCTAAGTAAACTAACAGGTGTTTCTAAATCGCCATCAATTTCCATATAAACTGGTATTCTATCGTAAACTTTCGACAACTCTAAAAATTCACTATAAGTCGGATACATTAAACCTCCTTAAAATAAAAAAGCCGCTTAAACCATTCTAGGCTTAAGCGGCCAAAAATAAAAAAGCCGCTTAAAGCACTCACCTGGGCTATCCCCAGATGCGCTTCAAGCGGCGCTAAAATCAAAGGGATAGCCTTTTAGCTACCCCACCACCATATATTTTTTAATGTTGAAATCTTAGCAAATACTTTCATACATTTGTAATGTATCATAAATATTTCAAAAGTCAAGAAATTTTTTCTTTTTTATAAACGTTCAGTACAGCATCAGCTAAACTTACAATTATAGGACCCACAAAAATACCGATTAAACCAAAAAAAACTATGCCACCCATTATACTAAAAAATAAAACCAAAGGATGAATACTCATATATGAGCCAATTAATAACGGTCTTATGTAATTATCAACGCTACCTACAAAAACCCCACCCCATACAAGCAAAAACAAACCTTTTATATATGAGCCAGTAATTAAAAAATACAAACTTGCTGGAGCCCATAAAAGCGCTGTACCAACAACCGGTACAAATGAAACTATAGCACCAAGCCCAATCCATATAAAAAAGCCACTAATGCCTACAATTAAAAAACCCAAGGCACACAAAATACCCTGTATCAATGCTATAATAACGCCACCAATAAGTGTAGCTTTAAGGCTTAACTTTATTGTTTGCTTTAATTTTTCAAATGTCTTTTTATCTTGTATGAAACTTTCTATGTAGTTCAAAAATTTATCTTTGTCTTTAATAATGTAAAATGAAACCAACAATGCAAAAATTAAATCTGTGATAGTTTTGTAAGTGTAAGAAAATACACTTAGTGCGTTTTTTGTCAAAAAATCCATAATTTGAGTATTTATATTAGCTGTATAATCTTTTACAAAACCAAAAAAAGGTAAATTAAAATTAGAATACTCTGCAATAGCTTTTTTTGAAAATTCTAAAATAGAATTTATCTGTGAAGAAGATATACCAATCAAAAAAACAAACGGCAACAAAATCAAAATAAGCATTATAAAAAGCACAATCAAGCTTGACCAAAGGTCACTTTTAACAAATTTTTGCATATAAACCTTAACTGGCATAAATACAATAGCAAGGACAATTCCCCATAAAATAGGCTTCCAAAACGGTATGATTATAAGTACAGTTAATATAATTGTTGCAACAAGAGAAAAACTCAAGAAATTAAGTTTCATATTTTCCTGTATATTTTAGCATAAACTCTACTAAGAAAAGGGTTTTTGTAAATTTTAAGTCTTTTATCCAGCCAATCACCACCCCTTACTTCTATGCGTTTTAGCTCAAACAAATCATCATCAGGCATATTCTGACCAATTTTAAGTGTAAAAGCAGCTTTATAGGCTCTTTTGACATACTCTTTTGATACTTCATCATAACTACCAAATGGATAGCAAAAAAAATCAACGCTTTTGTTAAGTTGTTCTTCTAAAATGCGCTTTGATTCAAAAACTTCTATCTCAAGCCTCTTCATGCGCTCATATCTGGGTTCTATGTGCATATTTAGAGTATTTTTTTTTAAATATTTTTTATATTGCCTGTAAAGAATTCTTTGCGCATTTTTATTTTTAAAAAACAATATACCATTGTGTTTTGCTACAAAATCGTGCATATAGTCTCTAAGCTTTAAATCATCAATAATGCATTCACATGCACAATCCCATTTTTTTTCATACACAGGTATACCAAGTCTTTTATCGTGAGTATACTCAAAAAACCACTCACCAAGCCTTGAAATACAGATCCCTCCTGAAGTTGACTAAATGCTCAAATGCCTTAGCCAACCTAACCCTAGCCTCCTCCCAATTCCTAGAGCCCTTAATCCTACGGCTTAATGCCCTATGAAGCCTCCTAATCCTATTAAGCATCCTCTCTAATGGCTTGGGATTCGGTATGAACCAGCCGTCACTAGCCGTGGCAAGCTTCTCAACACCGGAATCAACACCAACAACCCTACCAGTCCTCGGTAGCCTTGGGTACTCGTAATCCTCAACAGTGAATATTACGAAAAGCCCACCAGTCCTATAAAGCTTAATGGTTACCCTAGCCACCTTGGTCATTGGGAAATCCCTATGGACAATGACCTTAAATACCCCTAGGTTACTTAACCTCAACAGCATTAGCCTCTTCCTACCACGCCTAATGGGCCTAATACTGAGTATTTTCCAACCACTCT